>JBKJJB010000249.1:0-13839 GCA_046598235.1 Chitinophagales bacterium | reverse complement strand
CTGAACGAGCTTTGCGAAGTGAAGCATCTTGTATTTATACAGATGTGAAATACAAGATGCTTCACTTCGCAAAGCTCGTTCAGCATGACAGTGTTCTACTTGTTAGCTAGGTTATACGAGCAGCAGAGTCACAAAATTATTTCTTAAAATTTTTGGCTAAGTGCTTTTTGCACCCAATCTTTCCTTGCAAATTCTTTTGCTTTATACTTCAGAAAGAGATTAGGAATAAATCTTCTTAGGTAGTAAACCATATTCGCCTGCCATGGATGAAGAATATAAAATTGATTTTTGCCTGCCTGAGTGAGAATGTAATGAGCAATTTCATCGGGAGAGTACTTAGCACGATTGATAATTGTTTCACCTATTTTTTTAGAGTCTTTATCGCCCCTGTGATATTGCATAATGTTGCTGCGAAAGAAAGTAGGACATACCACACTTACATTTATTCCTGCTCCGTAAAGTTCGGCATACAAAGTTTCCATCAAGGAAATAACTGCTGATTTTGTAACGTTATACATGCTCATGTTTGGCATGTTTGCTAAACCTGCTGCGCTTGCAATAGAAATGATATGACCGCTTCGTTGCTTTTTCAAAATAGGAGTTGCGTAATGCGAACCGTAAATAACAGCCATTTGATTAATGCCGGTTATCCATTCCCAATGTTCTAAATCGTAATCGCCAAACAAACCGCCATCACCAACTCCCGCATTATTGATTAGCACATCAAGTCCGCCAACTGTAGAAATATAACTGTCAAATGCTTTTTTGTAATCATCTTTCTTTGATACATCAAACTGATAAGTACATGCTTTGCCACCAGCAGATTCAATCAGTTTTTTTGATTCAGTAAGGGCTTCCTCTTTAATATCTGTAATGCCAACTGTCCATCCATCCCTTGCCAACGCAAGACTTAAAGCTCTGCCTAATCCTCCTCCTCCTCCGGTAATGAACGCGCGTTTGTTTGGATGTTTTTCTGTGAGTTTGTATAACATAAGAATTGATTAGTTGTTATTTAAAAAACTGATTTAGCGAATATCTTTAAAAAGTTTCCAAATTCCTGTAAAAGAATTTTCCAGTTCATTTTTGAAAGCTGAATTTCTGGTCGTAACTCTACTTCTACCGTTTTAATAGAAAGTTTTTGTCTGGCTGAAAGAAAAATAAATTCCAAATCAAACAGGTACCGATCAATAGTTGTTTGTAGAAAAACTTGTTTGCCTTTTTGATTCATTCCCTTCAAACCGCACTGCGTATCATCTGTAGGAATGCGAAGAAATTTTTTGATAAACCAGCGAAGCAGTTTCGAAATTCTTACTCTTGATTTTGAAAGATGGGTATAATATTCTTCTCCTCGAATACCAATTGCAACATCTACATCTTCGTTCTTTAATGAATTATAAATTTTCTGAAAGCTCTCGTGTGTATAAGGGAAATCAACATCTGTGTAAATAATTAAATCTCCTTTAGCTTGCTTAGCACCTTCGCGCAATGCATACCCCTTGCCTTTATTTTCAGAATAGGAAATTATTTTTATCACAGGGTACTTCGAAAAAAATGACCTTACTTCTGTTTCATTAAAGCTTTTTGAACTACCATCGTTTACAATAATTAATTCAACGCCTTCAAATTCATTTTGAATTGCATCAAAGTTCCTCGCAATATTCTGCTGCCATTCTTCAACTGGATTATAGCTAGGTAAAACAATGGAAAGGTGAATTGCAGAGGGCATATTCTATTAAATAGGGGCGAAAGATACTTACCGAATTGGAAAATTATTAAACTGAAAAATAGAATCATTTTTGAAGGAAGTAATTACATTAACATCAAGAGGTCGAATCATCAATTCATCGTATGAAGAATGTTTATTCTTGCCTGTTACAGAGATTATATTTTTTCTATCTGTCAACTTAAAATCCGTACTCACTCTAACCCAGTTATTAAAAGTGTTCAACGAAAGCTTCCCATCTAATGATTTAGAAAAAATTAAGTTCGTTCCGGTTGAATCAAATTCTTTGAAATCTATTATGGGCATATCCGGAAATTCCTTATCGGTATATAGCCAAACAGAAAATTCATAATGAATTTGTTCGTTTCCCAATGGCAAAACGTCTTTATAGAGGCAAACATTATCAGAAAACTGTTTTGCATGATTATTTCCAAAATCTGTATCCAAAATTGTTTTGTATACAACATTTGGCATATCAGAATCGGATATGTAGCCGGAATGCTTTTTGAATGATTGAAGATTGGCGGATACAAATTCTTTTATTTCATGCGTAGAATCTTTGAATGCGCGAAGAGGAAGTTTGAAGAAGCTTATACCATCATTTTCAAAAAGAAAATCGCATTTATCAAGTAGCATTTTCTCGTTACCAGTAAGATCACTACTTCCTACGGTTAACAATAATGGCTTTTGATTAAGATAATCATTAACTACTTCTTTTTTAAGGTATGGGTCACTTAGCAAATTTGCAATCTTAAAGGATTGTGAAATTGAGGTCCGTGATAATTGACCACATACTAAAGGCAATCCACTCTCTAAAGAAAAACGCATAGATGAAAAATTAGCAGAGGAAGAAATGCTTAATTTTTCAGAGCCAAGGAAATAAATGGGTAATGGTAAAATAGCTTGGAAGGATGAAAAATCGTACCCGGCTTTCAATAATTTTGCCCGTATCACCTTCGCTTCCCTTTTTTCATCTACTCCAGTAGAAAAGGTTTTAAAACTTTCTTTCTGAAAATTGCCGGTAGTATTCATATCTATAAACCAAATAGAAAGTGCGGTACCAAGAAAAACATAAGACGCTGATTTGTTTCTCTGCCATAAACTACTGAAAACCCTCTGAAGTGTTACCGCTGAAACTAAAGATGCGCAGTAGTAGAATACCCAACTAAAACGGGCAGCAGCACGAAATTGTTTTAAGGTAGTTGGTAGACTATCATAAAAGGGTCTAAACAAATCAAATTTTAGCGGAATGGTCATTGCAAACAACAATACAGGAACAGAACTCAGGAAAAATAAAAGCAGAATTTTTTCATTCTGTTGGAAAAGTCTATTCCTGAGAAATAAATTTTTAAATGAAGAAATTAAAAAAGTGATTACCATAATAACAGTAACAATTCCTAAGAAGCATTTTGCATCGTACCCAAACCTTATATAACTCATTATATCCGGAAATTGGGATTTGATGAAGTAATACAAAAATGAATTCGGATGAAGTAATAGATAATGCAGTTGAGTTGCACCGGCAAAATAACCCCAAGGCGCAGAAGGTCTATCTGCAATTACATCTGTTAGTGCTAAAAAGACTTTTACAAATATCACAGGTAAAGCAGCCATCGCTGTCAATCCTATAATATCTGCAAGGTGCTTTTTTAAGCTACTGATATAAATGATAAGCAATGCCATTATAAGGCAGCTTATAAAGAACAAAGAGAAGCTAAGATTATAGAGATGAATGAATGAAAAGAAGGTTGTTAGTATAACACCTAAAGAAGCATATAGTATTTTCTTTGTTGTAGTTAGCAATTTGAAAATTATAAGAAGTAGCGCAGGAAAGTAAACGCAATACGCTAATGAGTATAATCCTAAAAAATGATCCCACTGCGGGTTCATGAGCGTAATAAATGAAGAGAGGATGATAGCCAACAAAACTGATACACCAAATTCTACAAGCAATAGATATATAATACCGGAACAGCACAGCATCGAAAAAAACAGAAGAAAGCTTACAACTCCGTGCAAGTGATCTAAAATACCAGGGAAAATTTTCCCAACATGAGAAAGGAGAAATGAAATGATTGGTTGATTATCGGTGAAGAGAATATTCTCCCCGTAGGGATAATTCATGCCTGAAAAGTGGGAACCGCTATCGTATTTTGAATAGTAAGCGAGCGTATAAAAATTTTTATAACCATCGCCCCATGCCCCGTAGGCTAGACTGTCAGCATTTAAAATATCATGCGAATAATAAAATAAAAGGAAACTGGCAGTAATAAGAACTGTCAGAGCGAAGCCTGCCTTTTTACCAAGCATAAGTATTAATTCAAACTTCTGAAATCAACCGGAACTACGCGCGAAACTCCTTGTTCCGGCATGGTAACACCGTATATAGCTTCCACTGCCGACATAGTCATTTTGTTGTGAGTAACGATGATAAACTGCGACTCTTTCGAAAACTCATTGATAATTTTGTTGAATTTGCCAATGTTAGCATCATCAAGTGGGGCATCTACCTCATCGAAAATGCAGAATGGCGCTGGCTTCAAAAGATAAAGCGAGAATAGTAGTGCTGTAGCTGTCAAAGTCTTTTCTCCCCCCGAAAGTTGATCTATTACTGTTGGACGTTTCCCCTTTGGTTTTGCTACAATTTCAATTTTTGATTCAAGCGGATCGTTGGGATTTTCGAGGAATAAATCACACTGGTCATCGGCACTAAATAGAGTATGAAACACATTGATAAAACTTGTGCGAACTTTATTGAAAGCTTCCATAAACTGTGTCTTGGCAGTGTTCTCAATTTCCTGAATAGTTTCAAGTAATGAGTTCTTAGCATCTTCAAGGTCTTTCCTTTGCGCGATGATAAAATCATAACGCTTCTTCATTTCTTCAAAAGCTTCCAATGCCATCGGATTTATTTCTCCAAAGTTTTCAATCCGCTTTTTCACTTTGTCAACTTCTGCCTGCACTTCTTCCAACGGTTGAACCATTTCAAATTCTTCATTCAGAATTTGTTGAATGTCAATACTAAACTCAACACTCAATCTCTCCTTCATAGAAGTTAGCGACAACTTTAACTCATTAAATTTCTCGTGGATGTTATTCAAAAGGTTTGTCACATTATCGCGATTACGAGTAAGCTCTCTCGCTTTTGTATCCAGTTCATTTATCAATCCTCTTGAATCGTAATATTTTTTCTCTGTTTCTTCCACTTCACTCTGATAACTTTCCTTATCGGCATAATTGGAAAGCAAGGCTGCTTCCAACTCCTTCGCTTTTTTCTGACTTTCTTCTACCTGCATCATGCTCTCCTTAATCACCTCATTATTGCGGGTAAGTTGAACGGTAAGCGTTTCAATCTGACTTTTCTTAAAGCCGAGTTCCTGTGTAATGAAATTAAATCTGTTCTGCTGCTGATGAAACTCAATATTCTTTTGATTATAGCGAGATGATGCCTCACTCAATTTGTTTGTCAACTCCACAAAGTCTTTGTCCGTTTTTTCAAGAATTGCTTTGGTGGAACCTTGTGTTTCGCGCAAAACAGAAAGCTCGCTGTTAATAGAATCAACTTGCAATTTCAGGGTTTCAAGCCGTCCGGTAATGTCTTTACTTTTTGCATCTGCACTTTCCAAAAACTTCACCAAACTTTGAATACTTGCCTGTGATGCCGAAAATTTTCCACTGAGTTGAGTCAGCAAATTACGTTGCGCATCAATTTCTTTAGTAACTGTAGAAGCTTTTAACTGATTTATTTTCACCTGCGCATTTGATACTTGCTGGTGCAATTTATAGGTAGAAAGTTCTAAGGTTTTGATTTCCTCTTTAAGTTTCTCCATGTTCTTAGCCCGACCAATTTTCTTGCCTTCGAACAAACCAACCGCACCACCGCTTAATGAAAAATCTTTGCGAATGTATTTTCCACTTTTTGAAAGCAATACAATCTTCTTGCCTTGCGTATCAAGCTGCGATACATTGAACGAAACGGAATCATCTATCAAGTATACTTTATCGAGCAGATAAGCACCAAGTTTTTTGTATTGCGAATCAAGCTCCACCAAACCACTAACTGCTTTTGCTCCTTCAATTTGAAAAGAATTTGCTGTTTCATATTTTTCAAACTCATCAAGTATGAAAAAATTGGCGCGTCCCATCGAAGCATCGTTCAATAAATTTACCGCCATTACAGCTTCCGGCATATTTTGAACCACATAATAATTCAGATAAGGCTCCAAGTAATTTTCTACAGCCACACGATACTCTTCAGCGCAGTAAATAATATCTGAAAGCAAAGGAGCTTCTTTCTCCCACTTTGCATTTTTCTTCAGGTATTTAATAGATTCCGGAAATCCTTCGAGATTATCTACCAAACTTTTCGTAAGGTCAAATTCATTTTTCTTTGCATCAAGAGTTCTTGATTCGGTAGTTAATTCCTGACGGGTTTTTTCGATGGAAGTTTCCAGTTCAGCAATTTCCTTCTTTTTGGTTTCTTCTTCAGCAATAAGCGAATTCAACTTCTGTTCTGAGGCAACTTTGTCAATTTTCAATTGCTCAAAATCTTTTTGAAGCTGCTCCAATTCTGCTCTTTTACGTTGCACATCTTCTTCGCTATGAAGTAAATCGCGTTGTAAACTTTCATTGCCGCTTCTGTTTACGGCTAATTGTTTTTCGTATTCGAAAATCTGTCTTTCCTTTTCAGTATAAAGTTTCTGCTCATTAGTCAGCGTATCTTTAAGGCTGGTATGCTGCTGCCGAATAGTATTCAGTTCAGTTTCGAGAACTGTCAGTTCGTTCTTTCTTGCATCAAGAATTTTTCCTTCGCTGGCTTCATCAATGGAGAGCTTTTCAATTGAAACTTTTAGTTTTTCAACTGAATCATTCGCCTCTATGATTTGTTTTTCGGAAGTATCCTTTTTATCGAGCGCATATTTTATCTGCGAGTTCAGAAGATTTCTTTCATTTTCCTTTTCACCTACACCTGCCACCAACGAGTTCAACTTTTTCTGCACTTCGAACAGTGCTTTCTCTTTGTCTACGTTAGCCAACTTTTCTTTTTCGAGTAATGCTTCCGCTTGGGATATGGCGGCTTCTAATTCTATTTTTTTATCCTCTTCACCCTGTTTCTGAGTTTCAAGATTTTTGAAGGTCTCTTTATATGTTTGAAGATTATACTTAGCTAACAATAAACTCAGGTTTTTATACTCTGCCTTTAGCTCATAGTAGCGCTTTGTTTTTCTTGCCTGCGTTTCAAGAACCTTCAATTGATTTTCTATTTCAAAAAGCAAATCTTTCACGCGCTCTAAATCAGCATCAGTTCCCTTCAGTTTATCTATCGTTTCTTTCTTACGTTTCTTATATTTTGAAACACCTGCTGCCTGTTCAAATAATTTCCTGCGCGAGTTGTCGCGGTCGTTCAATATTTCATCAATCATTCCCAACTCAATAATGGCATAGCTATCAGCACTTACTCCGGTATCAAGAAAAAGAGAAGTAATATCTTTTAAACGACACGAAACACCATTCAGCAAGTACTCACTTTCGCCATCGCGGAAAAGCCTGCGAGTGATAGTAATAGTTTTGTAATCGGATGAAACTAAGTTTTTGGTATTCTCGAAGGTAAGTGACACTTCCGCCATACCCGAAGCCTTGCGATTTTTAGTTCCATTAAATATCAGGTTCTCCATTTTCTCTAAACGAAGCATAGAAGTTTTCTGTTCGCCCAATACCCAACGTATAGAATCCACCACATTTGATTTACCACAACCATTAGGACCCACTACTCCTGTTATTTTATTATTGAAATGAATAGTAGTCTTTTCGGCAAAACTCTTAAACCCCTTAATCTCTAATGTTGTCAGTTGCATTTCTGTGTCCTTTTAATGTGTGTATTCAGAATAAATTTTCTGAATTTCGCGCGCGGCATACTCCTTTTTGAAGCGTGACGAAAATAGAAAAACTGCCCTCGCATAACTGCGAAAGAATAGAATAGGTTTCCACAGGTTTTCAACAATTACAGAGGTAAATTGCATGGGAATATGAAGAAGGTTATGAGAAATGGATTGACTGTTTTGGGTGAGAGTGCAAAATGTTTGTAAATTCGCGGCAGAATGGAAGAATTTAAAACATCATTGGTAGCAGCTAAAAGACTGCGAAACTACTTAAATGTAGAGTTTCAGGCACCCATAGTTCTGAAAGATAAATCAAGCTTTGAATGGAGAGAATTTAACGTAGTTCCCTTCGATAAGCAATTGCGTAAGGCATTTATTGTTTCTTACGAAGCCAATATCCACAACACAATGGCTGAAAATCTTATACAGTCTTATCCCGATAAACACTACACGGTGGTGCTTATCTTAAACTCAAATCCCTTGGGCAGAGTGTGGATAGATATGAGCGTAGATGAATTTATTGCTAGGTCAGGTGTTAAGATTGACTTACCTGCTTTTGCATAAATACCGCTTCGGGCACTTTTTCAAATTCCCGATCAATAGAAAGCGATAATCCGGTTTTGTTACCTCTTACCAACATAGAAATTGGCAAAGGGTATCTTTCAACTACTCTTTCAATACCTTTCTTGTATAAAGTGGTATCGTTTTCTATCGCCTGTATTTTTTCTTGTAGATTCATGCTAATAATTTTTTGATGGGAGCGCAAATATACGCCTTTTAAGCAAAAAACATCTGTTTGTTAAGACTAAAACTCAATATTAAGCCTTATTCCCATTCATCTCCAAATAAGATTGCAGAATGATATTTGCTGAAATGGCATCAATGTTTCCCTTCTTTCTTCTTTCCTTCTTATTCACTCCGCTCATCAGCAAGGTTTGCGAGGCAATACGAGAAGTATAGCTTTCATCAATTTTGTGAACCTTCTTATCGGGGTAAAATTCATTCAACTTTGCGATGAACGCATCAATATGCTTTGTGATTTCGTTTTGAGAATGTCCGTGGGAATATGGATAACCTACCACAAATGCCTCCACATCTTCTGTCAAGCAATACGCTTTTATAAATGTAAAAATGTCTTTGGCAGGAGTAGTTTCAAGCGTATTCGCAATAATCTGTAAAGGGTCGGTAACGGCAACGCCCACTCTTCTTAATCCAAAATCGAATGCAAGCACTCTTGCCATTATTTATCTTTAGGAACTACAGTTGCCTTAACAGTGAGAACTATTGTGGCAGGATTTGTATTTGACGTAACAGTTACTGTTTTTTCATTTTGTCCCATCTTACCGGCACTATTAAATTCTACAGCAATTTCATCCATCCCGCCAGGCGGCACAGGATGTTGTGGCCACTTAGGAACAGTGCAACCACACGAACCTTGCGCGTTTGAAATAATAAGCGGATTCTTTCCAGTGTTTTCAAATCTAAAAACTGTTCTTACCAATTCTCCTTCATATATTTTGCCAAAATCGTGAATTGTTCTATCAAATTTAATGGCAGTTAACTCAGGCATTTTTCCTGACTCAGCAGGAAACTGATTTGCCAGCGGATCAACATTTGGCTTGTCAAATGGACTTACTGCCGGTAGCCCTGCAGGTTTGATATTAGGTGTTACAGGTGTAATCGCTACTTCTTTTGAAGCTGTCATTTCATCAACTTTATTACTCAGTTTAATATTTTGTACCAAAAGAAATCCTACGGCTGCGGTAAGGATAAGAAGTGCTGTAGTAATAATTTTATTATTCATAATCATCTGTTTGTTGCCTCAAATTTAATCGCATTGAGCATTGCGAAGAAAAAAGAAAATTATAAAAAACTTAAAGATGATACCTTGGTAGCGGTTCAATATCTTGCAAAGCAAACTCACCTTTCAAAAACTTATAGTGAGCAGCAATAGCAATCATAGCTGCATTATCAGTGCAATATTCAAACTTGGGAATATGAGTTTCCCAGTTATTCTTCTTGCCGAGTTCTTCAAACCTTCTTCTCAATTCACTATTGGCTGAAACACCTCCCGCTAATGCAATTTCCTTTATTCCATTTGCCTTAGCCGCCTTTTCTAATTTTTTCAGCAAAATATCAACAATGGTTTTTTGAATAGAAGCACACAAATCATATAAACTCTCCTGAATAAAACTTGGATTCTTCTTTACTTCTTTTTGCAGAAAATAAAGAATGGAAGTTTTCAAGCCGCTGAAAGAGAAATCCAAGCCAGTTATCTGCGGTTCAGGAAAAAAGAAATTTTCCGGATTGCCGTCCTTAGCATATTTATCGATTAACGGACCACCCGGATAAGGCAAACCCAGAAGTTTTGCCGATTTATCAAATGCTTCACCAGCTGCATCATCCAATGTTTCGCCAATCACTTCCATTTGTAAAAAATCCTTAACAAGAACTATTTGAGTGTGCCCACCGGAAACTGTCAAACACAAAAAAGGAAACCTCGGGTGATTATCAATAAAATGAGCCAGTATATGCGCCTGCATGTGGTTTACTTCAATCATTGGAATATTGCAGGCGAGCGCAAATGCCTTGGCAAAACTGATTCCTACCAGCAGAGAACCCACCAATCCGGGACCGCGCGTAAAAGCAACTGCGCTAATTTCCTCTCTCATAATACCTGATTGCTGCAAGGCAAGGTCAACCACCGGCACAATATTTTGGAGGTGCGCGCGCGAAGCTAATTCAGGAACCACACCGCCCCATTGCTCATGCACCTGCTGACCAGCAATAACGTTGGCAAGAATTTTGGCATCTTTGCTCACAGCAGAAGAAGTATCATCGCAGGATGATTCGATAGCAAGTATGGTAATGCTCATAGCAGCAAACATCAGAATAAAAATCGTTTTCTGCGTTGATTACGAATAAAGAATTAAAGATTGGCTAAAAAGATTTTCAGAATATTTCTTACCGGGTTGCTCATTCTCTTTTTGCTGTCTACTGCTTTTTTCATTGCTGTCCGCTATCCTACTTTCCAAACATGGCTGGCGCACAGAGCAACTGAAGTTTTATCCAAATCTCTGAATACAAAAGTTTCTATCGAACGGGTAGAAATTCAGTTTTTTAATAAAGCTGATTTGATAAATCTTTATGTGGAAGACTATAAGCATGACACACTTATAAGCGCTAAAGAGTTCAGAGTTACTTTCAAAATTTTTGAGTTGTTTGACAAGCGGATTGAAGTGAGTAAAATCTTTCTGAATGAAGGAACTATTCATCTGCATAGAGATTCTACAGGCAATAAAATGAATCTTACCGAACTGATTAAAAATTTCAAATCAACAAGCACTAAAGTTGATACTGCAAAAGCATCTTTTAATTGGCATATAGATTTACGCGAACTGGAGTTGCTTAAAACTGACTTTCGCTACTTAGATGAGAAAGCGCATACGGATATAAAAATTTTTGTTCCTGTTTGTGAGATTAACTTGAATAAACTGTCAGTAGACAATAAAATAATTGACATTGAATCGTTAGAATTAGATGGAACAGATATAACCATTGATTTGATTAAGCGGGTGAAAACTCTCGAGGAAGATTCAATTACTCCTTTTCATATTATGCCTGACGGTATGCAGGTTAAGTTTGAAAACCTTGCCATCACCAATACTCGTTTCCGGATGGATGACCACAATAACGATACGATACTTCCGAAAGGAATGGATTTTAAACACCTTTTTGTTTCTGACATTAATCTGCTTGCCGAAAACGGAAGCATTATAGCAGACACCATTTTAACCAGCATTAAAAAAATGTCGGCTAAAGAGAGAAGCGGCTTTGAATTGCAGAATCTTACTACCGAAGCAAGAGTTTCGGTAAATGAAATTACCCTCGATAAGTTGTACCTAAAAACACCAACCAGTGAAATAAAAAATTATCTCAGTTTCCGTTACAATACACTTCACGACTTTAAAGATTTTTTGAATGCCGTAAAGATGAAAGCAAACTTCAGCGGCACTTCTCTATCGCTGAAAGATTTGGGCTACTTCATAAAAAATTTAGAAAAAGTGGAACACAACAAACTTACCATCAATGGGGAAATTGATGGGAAAGTAAGCGGTTTAAAAGGTAAAAATATTGAAATCAGAACAGGCGCAAATACCATTTTTAAAGGCGATTTTTATACGAGAGGATTGCCAAATCTTTATGAAACCTCTCTCAACCTCAGAATAAAACGGTTAGCCACCACCATAGAAGATTTAAAGAAATTTTATCCGGTTATTAAATTCCCAGAAAACCTGAACAACCTCGGTGTGATTTATTACTCGGGTTCATTGGATGGGTTCCTTACTGACTTTGTTTCGAACGGTAAATTCGTTACTGCTTTAGGAACTGCCAATACAGATGTAAATTTTAAATACGACAAGAAAAACAATAAGGCATTTTATAAAGGCGATTTAGCTTTGAATGAATTTGAATTAGGCAAATTTTTCAACCTCGAAAAAAGCATTGGAAAAGTTTCGTTACAAACAAAGATTACCGGAGGAGGACTTACGCTTGAAAGTTTGAAGGCGGAGTTGGATGGGAATATTTCCAGCATCTCTCTTCTAGGATACGATTACCGAAACATAAAAGTAGATGGATTTGTTTTGAAAAAATCTTTCAACGGCTCGCTAAATATTCACGATGCATTTTTAGATATGGATTTTAATGGCAAAGCCGATTTTGCCAATGAAACACCAGAATTTAATTTCGATGCCAATATCCGAAAGGCATTGCTGAAGAACTTGAATCTTACCAAAGAAGATTTTCGCGTTTCAGGAAAAGTGAAATCAGATTTTAAAGGAGGCAAGATTGATGATATAATAGGAGAGATTGAGTTAACCGATGTAGATATAACCCGTGATACGATAGATGCGCACGTTAAATACTTCACACTAAACGCCAAGCTGCTTTCATCGGAAAAGAAAGAGATTAAGATAAACTCTGATTTTGCCGAAGGAGAAATGGAAGGCAATTTTACGCTTAAAGAATTGCCGAAAGCGCTCGTGACTTTTGCAAAATATACTTTCACTAAAGATTATGTAGATACTGCTACCAATGTTATTCCGCAGGATTTTTCAGCCGATTTAAGAATTTACGAACCAGGTAATCTTACTCAAATTATTCATCCTAAATTTTTCCTTATTCGCAATTCGCATATTCATGGAAATTTCAGCAGCGTTAACCATCAGGTGGAGGTTACTGCTACTATTCCGGAAATAAAATTTGACAACTACAGTATTTTCAGAACGGATGTAAACACACATTTCAAAAACGGAAATTTCGATTTCCTTACTTCTATTGATAAAGTTTATAGTGGCGATAGTTTGATGTTGGATACAGTAAATATTTTATCCAAAACATTAGAAAACGATGATGTGCGTTTTGAGGTGATGGTTGCCGACAAGAGCAGATTTAATTATGCCAACATTACTGCATTTCTTACTCCGCAAAAAGGCAAAGCAGTTGTTCGTTTAGAGCCATCGGATATAAAACTCGGCAACAATTACTGGCGCTTCGATGCGAATAATTCCATTTTTATACAAGGCAAAAAAATAATTACACGCAATCTTATTTTCAGAACCGAAGACCAAACCCTTTACATAAGCAGCTATCTAAAAAATGACACTTCTACTTCGCTTAAACTCACATTAGACAATACCGACATTGGAGATTTTACAGGAATATTTGCAACGAAGATGAAAGACCTGCATGGCGCGGTAAATGGAAAATTAGTAGTAGAAGATGTTTTTTATAAACCAAATGTGTATGCCGACTTAGTAGTGAATGAATTCACACTTGGCAACGAGTTGATAGGCGATATAAACGTTGACTCTCGCTTAGATGAATCGGGGAAGAATGTGCTTTTGTATGCTTCAGTAAAAAGCATCAACAACTTTATTGAAGCAAGAGGAACCATTTCGTTTGCCGATAAAATTCCTTCAATGAAAATTGATGTGGATGCGCCACGCCTTGGATTAAATTTCTTAAATTATAAATTCTTTACCGAGAAATATGTAAAGAATTGTAGAGGATATGCAGTAGTGAATGCCACCGTTTCCGGTCCATTAAAAAAGCCTTTACTGACAGGAAGTATAGAGTTAGTGGATGACACAGTAACTGTTTCATTCCTTAATACTACTTATCATGTTGATCATCAAAAAGTAATTTTAGATGAGTATGGTTTCTCTTTCCCTG
>JBKJJB010000019.1:0-9038 GCA_046598235.1 Chitinophagales bacterium | reverse complement strand
AGATGCAAGAATGCGGTAATGTTCACGCGCATCAATTGCAGGAGCACCCGAAACTCCTTTTCCTTTTTCGGTTATATCTCTAATCACCGCAGCTTGTGCCTGAATCTTTACGCCCTCAGCAATATTCAAATGTCCGGTGATTCCTGCCTGTCCGCCAATCATTACATTTTTACCGAACTTAGTTGAGCCGGAAATTCCCGCCTGCGCAGCTATTACTGTGTTTTCTCCAATGTCAACGTTGTGCGCTACTTGTATAAGATTGTCGAGTTTAACTCCATCGCGAATTTGAGTAGCGCCAATAACTGCACGGTCAATACAGGTGTTGGCACCAATTTCTACATCGTTACCGATAATTACATTTCCTGTTTGAGGAATTTTTTTGTAAGAGCCATCTTCCTGTGGAGCAAAACCAAAACCATCGGAACCGATTACACAACCGGAATGGAGAATAGTTCTGCTCCCGATTTTGCAATCGTGATAGACCGACACGTTGGCATAAATAATTGTGTCATCGCCAATTTCAGCGTTATCACCAATAAACGAATTTGGATAAACAGTTACGTTCTTACCAATCTTCACATTCTCTCCAACATAACTAAATGAGCTGAGGTGAAAATTTTCACCGTAGGAAGAGTTCTTTCCAATATGAGAATGCTCTTCAATGGCTGAAGATTTTTGCTTGCCGTTCAGCGAAGCATAAAGCTCCATGAGTTTTTGAAACGCCTGATACGGTTCTTTAACACGAAGCGCAGCAGCAATATTCGATGTGTTGTACTCAAGTGTTTCATCGCAAAGAAGAATACCCGCCTTTGCAGTTTGCGCATAGTGGAAGTATTTAGGGTTTCCCAGAAAGCAGAACGAATCGGCATCGGCTTCTTCAATTTTAGCAAGTTTTGAAACTTTTGTTTCCGGGTTGCCTTCAAGTTTGGCGTTGAGCAACACAGCTAATTCCTTTGCCTTTATCTCCATCACGGGTTCTTAAATATGCAGGTTAAACGGGTTCTTGAAATATTATTGTACGGTAAAGAAATTATTTTTCAACTAAGCCTTAATAGCCAGTTTTGCGAGGGCGAGTAAAAATCTTTTTCCAGCCTTTCCTTTCCTCCCGTATTTGCTGCCGTTTCTGAAACTATCAAAATAGAGTTTGGTGTACATAGAAGCGAAAAGAGCGCATTTGTAATGACCATACTTTTTACCTCCATTGCGAAGGGTTACATGTTTTGCTCCCTGTTTCTTCATTCCATCACGGGCAACAAAAGCGTTCTTATAAGTTACCTGTTCATCGGCATTGCAATAACAAAGTTGAACAGGGTTTTCAGGTTTCCAATTGATAAGTGAGTTTTCTTTAAGTGCTTTGTGCATCAGGAAATTCGAATCATTCTTATAGGCTTCTACAAAACTATCTACTACCATATCTTTTGGAATCTTGGGCAAAATATCATCCAGTGCTTTCAAACGGTGGTGACCATCCAAATAAATTGGCATCAACGAATCATAAGGGGCTTTATATATTTTATTGATGTCGGGAACGATATGGTAAACCTCATTAAAACCTTGTAAAATGTAAGGGAGATAGTGCGGGTTGGAATAGGGTTTAAACATCACTGCACTTTGCACTCCTGCCATGTCATACGCTCCGCTGTTTCCAGAAGTGGCTGTTACTTTTAAATCGGGATAGCTTTCCTGAATAACCTTATTCGCTGCAACAGCCGCATAGCCGCCTTCTGAATATCCGGTAAGAAATAATTGCTGATTGATTTTTACTTGAAGCGAATCGGTCAATTCACGAATGGCGTAAATCATATCAACACTTGATTGACCCAGCGATTTGTATTGTTGATAGAGATGAAATTTATCGCCATACCCCAAACCTATATAGTCGGGTTTTAAAACCAGATAACCGTCAACCGCTAATCCCAGACAGATATAGCTTTCGCCATCAATCTTATTTTCTCTTCCCTTCTGAACTCGTGTTCCGTGATGATAAACTACTTCTGCCATTGATTTATTTACCCCACGCGGAACAAATACTAATCCCGATGCCATAATGCAAGAACTATCGTGCCAGCAGGTTTTGTAGGTAACATCATAAATATCTACATCAAACTTGGGATTAAGGAGAGATTTAGGAACATGGCTATCTTTCATTTTCTCCCTTATCTCTTCTTTGGTTACTGTTTTCCAAAGTGTGTAAGAAATAAGTTTGCTACCGGCAAAATCAAGTGCAAATGTTTGGAGAGAAATTAGAGCTGAAACGAGAAGAACGATTTGCTTCATTTATTTAAGAAGAGTTTTGGGATAGAAAACATAATACTTTGTTACGGGCACACTCAGCACCGAAATATTTAGTTGGTCGCTTGCCTGAGCAATATCCACCACCTCGTTTTTTCCTGACATGATATTGATTCGATTTTCGCCCGGGCTGTAAGCATTGTTTGAAGTAGAGTCAGAGAACACAAGATAGGTTGCGTCTTCTTCATTTATTTTGAACTTTTTCATTGCCCGCTCGTTCAGGTCTTTTATTTTCTGATACGAAAAGGCTTTGCTGCCAATTTCAATTTTAAAAAGTTTACGCTCCAAAATTGCTTCGCAAAGAATCCGAAGAATTTTGTCATCGGCATATTGCCAATATTTAAATGCGGCAAAAATATCTACATCATCTAACTGCGAGTAGTACTCTAAAACCTTCGGATCTTTTTCGAAATCTTTTAATCGGACTTTATGATTCAGAAAGTAAGCGAGGGCGGGAGATGCATCTAATTTCTTGCCCTTTGTTATTAAATATTTAGCTCGTTCAATTGCTTTCACCATCATCTGCTCTACACATAAAACAGTTTTGTGAAGATACACCTGCCAATACATCAACCTGCGCGCGATAATGAAACTCTCTATGCTGTAAATTCCCTTCTCTTCAACCACTAATTCATCGTTCTTCACATTCATCATTTCAATAACCCTTTCGTATGAAATAGCGCCTTCATTCACTCCGGTAAAAAAAGCATCGCGGGTGAGATAATCTAAACGATCTACATCTAACTGAGAGGAAACCAACTGATGCAGAAATTTCTTTTTGTAGCTACCTTCAAAAATTTTCATTGCCATTTCAAGTTTACCTTTGAAATGCTCGTTCAATTTTCTAATGTAAATTTTCGAAAGGTCTTCGTGATGAACTTTAGCAATCAGGCTTTTTTCAAGCGTATGTGAAAAAGGTCCGTGACCGATGTCGTGCAACAGGATGGCAATCTCCGCAGCCAGTTCTTCTTCTTCCGAAATTTTGCAGCCTTTTATTTTAAGTATCGAAAGTGCTTTTCGCATTAAATGAAAAGCACCGAGCGCATGATGAAAGCGCGTATGAATAGCACCCGGATAAACATAATCGCTCAAGCCCAATTGCTTGATTCTCCGCAGCCGCTGAAAGTAGGGATGCTCGATAATGTCAAATATCAACTCATGCGGAATGGTGATAAATCCGTGTACGGGGTCGTTGAATATTTTGCGCTTGTTCATTTGTAAGAAGCGCGAAGAAAAGAGTTATTTGATGTAATGGCAAGAAAGCACATGCTAATAATACGAAACGCCTTCCCATGCTTTGCGCTGTGTGGCATCGGGGTCGTCAACTACTATACTTTTTTTATCGAAGAGCATGGTGTTGCGAGTGTCTTTATCAAATGGCTTCCACTGTCCTTCGCCAACACCGTTGGGGTTTCCGTAACGTGCAAAGTTTATCCATGAAAGCTGCATTTCGCCTGAGAGACGCTTAACCAGTTTCTTGGTAGATATCAATCTAAGTATTTTGCCAATCCTTCCTTCGGTGTTTCCAAAAACAAAAGGAATTTCTAACCCGTGAAACGAGCGCATGCCGGAGAGATTTAAAAGAAAAGACGACCACTGAAAACGATACATGTAAACCGGAGAGTGCATGCTCTGACACTCTGCTACCCGAATTGCCGGAACACGAAAAATGGCATCAGTCAATAAATCAAGCACACCTCTCTTGTTGGGATATTGAGTATAAGCCGCGGTAACGCGCTTCTGCTCTTCAGGGGTAAGCAGATAAAAAAACTCTTTTTCCAATTGCTTAGCGTTACGGGGAGCCATTTTCAGTTTGCGGCTGGCAAACATGCTCGACTCATCTTTGTTAGTGCCTATCATTAAAGCTACATTGCCGCTTTGAGCAGGGCTTAAGCAAGTTGAAATGTCGTTCACCAACAGTTTTCCATCAATGGTAGGTGAAAATACCTTGTTAGGTGTTTCCGCTATCATGTAATCCATCAGTTTGTCCTCAGCAGCTTTTAAAGTATCGAGCGGAAGCGATTTAATCGCTTCAAAATTATCGGGGCTGATACCCAAAATGCTGAAATATTTTTCGGTTAGTCCTTTTGCAGTTTCGGGTTGCCAAAGAATACCCGCAGGTCCGCTTTCGGAAATTGCACCTTTAAATAATCCCTTTGCCGAAGGACATGCAAGTAAAGTTTCTACACTGGTGCCTCCTGCCGATTCACCGAAGATGGTTACTTGAGCAGGGTCACCGCCAAAAGCAGCAATGTTTTCTTTCACCCATTTAAGCGCTGCTATCTGGTCGCGGATGCCAAGGTTATTTTCAAACCCTTTTTTCTGTGCAGTTGAATCATCAAAATATAAAAAGCCGAGTGAGCCGAGGCGGTAGTTGATGGTTACTACCACCACATCTCCGTTTTTTGCAAGGTTAGTACCGTTGTATAATTCTGCCGAACCTGAACCTATTACAAATCCTCCTCCGTGAATCCAAAACATAACGGGACGCTTTTTGCCATCGGCAGCAGGCGACCAGATATTCAGAAAAAGGCAATCTTCATTTTGAGGTTCGCTGCCGGCAAGACTGCTTTCTGTTTGTGGTGATGCCGCACCAAATTCAATTGCATCTTTTACGCCTGTAAAACTTTCAGCGGGCTGCGGTGCGCGAAAACGAAGGTCGCCCACAGGTGCTTTGGCATACTTAATTCCACGCCACACACAAATATGCTTTTCGGTAGTACCACGAACTTTCCCCTGTTTGGTTTCAACCACCAAAGAGGCAGAGTCAACATGATATGTTTTTTGTTTGTTATCTGCCGCTGAAATAAAAGCCGGTACAGAGGATAAAAGCCATGTAGTAACTGCAATAAGCAGAGAATATTTTTTCAATTTCATAACGCGCGCAATGTATTTGTCCAAAAAAGCAAAAGGGGATTGCAAAAATGACGAAAGAAATCGGGATATATTTCAGAAGCGCGAAAAATATTTTTGGGTGGGACTTAAACAGAGAAGCCATCGCTTAAAGCGATGGCTTCTCTGTTTAATTGGATTGTCATGATGACGAAGGAAGCATATTGTATTTTGAATGCGAAATGAAATACAAGATACCTCGTTCCTCGGTATGACAAAGAGGCTCTTAATAATTCGATTCCACCTTCCAGTTCTTAAATTCTTTTTTCTCTATTTGATTGAAGATGTCGCGCATGGCTGACGTCCATGATTTCTTTAAATCGCCTCCGCCTGCTTTGCCTGTCATTTTTCTCAATAGCAATACGTTGCGAGTGGCAATGTCGAAGAAGGTAACGTGTACAGTTGCTATGCTCGATGTTTTATTAAAACTCTGCACTATGAAAATAACTCCTACTCCTTCCTTCTTGCTGCCGGTAGAAATAGCTTTTATTCTTTCAGCCACTATCTCAGGAGTAATATCAGAGTCCTCTGTGCTTTTGAGCATATCTGTTTCGCGGGCAAGGTTTTGCTTGCTTATAGGCAAAGGGTCTTTCCAGGCGCTGTTCTTCTGAAAAGTTTTTGCAAGATCTATATCAATAGATACTTCGTTCCATGCTTTAAAATATTCTTCCTGTATTTTATGTGGCGACTCATCGCCAAAGCCTATCATTTTTGCTTTTGTAAAATCGAGCCCGTACCAGCCAATGGTAGTGCTTCCGAAAAGTTTTTTTGTGTCTTGTGCGTGTAGTGCAACCGAACAGATAATTGCTGTCAATAAAATCCAATTCTTTTTCATGTGTTTGCTTTTTTGATAGCGTGAATAGAAGAAAAATTGAACAAAAACAAAAGACATCTTCTATCATAAATAAACATCTTTTTACTAACTGTTTTATTTTCTTAACTACCCTTCGTTTTCAACATGCACAATAAAACCATGCAATTAGCTTTATACTTGCATGATACAAGCACAAAAACAACCAACCAACATGGCGAGCATTACTATCCTTTGGGCAGATGATGAAATTGATTTGCTGAAACCCAGCATTATGTTCCTAGAAAATAAGGGGTATAAGGTAATTCCGGTTACCAACGGCAAAGACGCCATTGATAAAGTAATTGCAAAAGGAATTGATGTGGTCTTCCTGGATGAAAGTATGCCCGGGCTTTCAGGGCTGGAAACATTGCAGCGCATTAAAGAAATTAACCAGCACCTGCCCTGCGTAATGATTACCAAGAATGAGGAAGAGAACCTGATGGAAGATGCCATCGGTTCACAAATTGCCGATTATCTGATTAAACCCGTAAAGCCGCAGCAGATTCTTTCTACGCTCAAAAAAATAATTGATGTAGATACGCTGGTTTCTGAAAAAACAACTTCCGGATATCAGCAGGAGTTTCAAAAACTGTTTATGACTATGCAGGATAACCTTGGTCACAAGGAGTGGGCGGAGTTGTATAAGAAATTAGTGTACTGGGAAATTGAACTGAACAAGAGCGACTCGAGCATGGTAGAGGTTTACAACTCGCAGAAACAGGAGGCGAACAGAGAGTTCAACAAGTTTGTGATAAAGAATTATAAGCGCTGGGTCAACAGTGAGCCGGGCGGAGATACTCCTTTAATGAGTCACTCGCTGTTGAAGCAAAAGTTGGTGCCTCTGCTTAAAGAGAACAAACCCACTTTCCTTATAGTGATTGATAACCTGCGTTACGACCAATGGAAATCTATTCAGCCATTAGTGATGGAAAATTTTAAAGTAGAAGAAGAAGATTCCTACTATGCTATTCTGCCTACTGCTACGCAATATGCGCGCAACTCGCTGTTTGCAGGTATGCTTCCTTTTCAGATTCATCAAAAGTTTCCCGACAAATGGAAGCATGATGATGAGGAAGGAGGAAAAAATATGTTTGAAGCTGATTTTCTCGAAGACTTTTTAAAGCGTACTTTTCACGAGCCCATCAAACACAAGTACATAAAGATTACCAACCACCGCGATGGAGAGTTGTTGGAAAATAACATGAGTAATTATTTCGATAATAAACTCACCGTTATCGTTTACAACTTTGTAGATATGCTTTCACATGCGCGCACCGAAATGGAAGTGCTGAAAGAACTCGCCAGCGATGAAGCAGCTTATCGTTCTCTGTCCGTTTCATGGTTCGATCACTCACCATTATTAAATGCGCTGAAAAAATTAGCAGAGAAGGATGTAAATCTGCTTATCACTACCGACCACGGCACGGTTCGCGTGCAGGATCCTTCTAAATGTATTGGTGACCGCGAAACCACTACTAACATCCGCTACAAAACAGGGCGCAACCTCAACTATCAGGATAAAGATGTGTATGCAGTAAAGAATCCCGAAGAAATTGGTTTGCCAAAATCTAATTTGAGTTCTACTTACATTTTTGCGAAAGAAGATAAGTATCTGGTTTATCCGAATAACTACAACCATTTCGTCAACTTTTACAAAAATACTTTTCAGCACGGAGGCATTTCGCTTGAAGAAATTATTGTGCCGGTGGTAAAATTGAGTAAGAAGTAGTAACCCTCTTCAATTCTGCTTTTTGCGAGGAACACAAAGTACTGCTCAATCGCTTAGTGGCTGATTCAGGGCAGAAGAACATAGCCGATATTATTTCGGAAATATTTTAGCAGGCTACTCTTACATGGCCCTGAACTATTTCATTCACAAATGAATTAGCTTCTTCACGATTGTATTATTCGTTGAACGTAGATAAAGGTAGTATGCCCCTTGTTCTGCATTAAAATCAATTTCAAATTTTTGGTTGGTAACGGTAGCCTTGTAAATAACCTGACCTGTATAATTGAATATTTCTAATTCGGAGCCTAGCCACTCAATACCGGTTTCAAAATGCAGATGACCATTTTCAATAGGATTAGGATAAATTTTAAAATCATCTGATAGCAGATCCTTGATTCCTGTAACCGCAACCTGAACAGATGTAGAAGTAGCTGTGCATCCATTTGTATCGGTAATCAGCACCTGATAGCTTCCTGTTACCGCAGCAACAAGGATAGAATCCTGTGCTCCTGGTATTTCATTTCCGTTTAAATACCACTGATAAGCAGTAGCATTAAATGAGCTTAATGTGTCACCATTTACGCTAATAGATACCGAAGGAGAAGGATAAGCACCTATACTTTGAGCAAGCGACTGAACAGAGCAGTTGTTTGCATCAGTAATAGTTACATAATAGTTGCCTGCGTTTTTTGCATAAATGCAGTTAGTTATTTCTCCTGTATTCCAAACGTAAGAAGCAAAACCCGAAGCAACACATACTTGAGAACTGTCGCCTGCGCATATCAGTGTATCTGTTATAGTTAAGGAAGGAGCAAAGAAAATAGTTAGCGATAAATCAAGTGTTACTATTGAGTCGCAGCCATTGGACGATGTGAGGGTATCGGTATAAACACCTGCAGTAGTTATACTTTGCGAACCGAAAGTATAAGTTGCACCCGCACAAATACTTGCCGACAAACTGCTTTCAACAGGCGATAATATCTCGAGTGTATCCTTAGCAGTCGTAGCTCCACAGCCACCTGATGGAGAGAGGGTATAAATAACAACATAATTTCCCGCTGTGCTGATTGATGGCGTGATAGCACCTGTAACACTATCAATAGATAAGCCAATAGAGTTTACGGAATAAACTCCACCGGTAGTTCCTGTTTGTGTTACATTTTGCAGAGAAGCATTTGAGCAAAATTCATCAGCAGGATAAGAAATACTTGCCGCAGTTCCTGCAACAATACTAAGCGATGCTGTAGTTGTATAAGAAGGACATCCGGGAAT
>JBKJJB010000230.1:0-4626 GCA_046598235.1 Chitinophagales bacterium | reverse complement strand
CTTGTCATATTACGGTAACTATCACTTCGCAAAATTCAGGAGGTGTGTATGTGCTTACCGCTCATGCAACCGGTGGAACAAGTCCTTATACTTTTTCATGGAATAATGGTATCTCTTTCTCCGATGTGCTGACTGTTACTGCTCCGGGGACTTATTGTGTAATAGTACATGATGGTAATCAGTGTGTAGGCGATGCCTGCTTTACAGTTCCGGGCTCAAGCGGAACCGATACTATCTGTGGAATTGTATTTGAAGATACGAATGGAAACGGTGTGTTGGATTCAACCGAGCGTGGAATTCCCGGTGATGATGTTCGAATAGGTAATTATACCACTTATACTGATTCATCTGGTCATTACTCTATCGTTGTTCCTTCGGGCACTTACAGTATTGTTTATTGCGCAAGTCCGGGATACAGTTATACCATTCCTATTTCGCCTAATCAAAACGGAATTAACTGCAATGGATATCATCAGGTGATAATTTCAGGTAGCGGAACACATTGCGGTTTTGATTTCGGCATTCAGAATAATTCTGTTTCAATTTGCGGAACAGTTTATCTGGATGCAAATAATAATCACGTTCAGGATAATGGCGAAAACGGAATTGCCAATGTACATCTCGAAATTGTTTCAAGCAATGGTCATGTATATCACGCGTATACCAATGCGCATGGAGAGTATTGTGTGTTGGTGCCAACAGGAACATATACCATACATGCAGCTTCGAGTTTGTTCAATACCTGTCCAATTACACCTCAATCTATTTCTGTAGTTGCTACTACTGCCGGGCAACAACTAACCGGAAACAACTTTGCCGCCTATTGCCAGCCGGGACTTTGTAACCTGATGGTGAATATCACTCCTCATACTACGGTTACGGCAGGGTTCCCTGCCTGGTACGATATTCAGGTTTGTAACATTGGCTCAAGTGTATCCAGCGGAACTTTGAATATGTTTTATGATGCGGCACTTACATTCGACCATGCAAGCCCGGTGCAAACATCGCATAACGCTTCTACTAGAACTATATCATGGAATGTAAATAATCTGATGCCGGGTCATTGCAATTACTTTTGGGTTTACCTGGATGCAAGTCCAAACACTGTTATCGGTCAATCGGTATTTACGCTGGTAAATATTACTCCTGATGCAAATTGTAATGATGTAAACATGGTGAACAATGTAGATACCATTCATCAAAATGCTACTGCAAGTTGGGATCCTAACAACAAGTTAGCTTTTACAACCAATCACGAAACAAATCCCGATTACCAATGGGTTTCATCCATTGATGCTAACCAGCGATTAGAGTATGTTATCAATTTCCAAAACTTAGGAAATGCACCTGCGGTGAATGTAGTAGTGAAGGATGTTATATCTGCCGACCTTGACCTTAGCAGTTTTGAGTTTCTCGGTGCGAGCCATTCATGTATAGTTACTGAAGACAACGGAGAACTCAACTATAAGTTCTCAAACATCATGTTGGCAGCCGAAAGTGTAGATGAACCAAATTCTCACGGATGGATAAAGTTTGCTATCAACTCTGTAAATGGTTTGCAGGGTGGTCACGTAATTTCTGACGAAGCGGATATTTACTTTGATTACAATGTTGCCGTAACTACTAATGACGCTGCGGTTATTATGCTCGATGCAAACGGTATTAATGAAGTGGTAAATAATGTAACAGTAGTTATAGCTCCTAATCCGATGAGCGAGTTTGCAGAGATTAAGTTGAACAACTCTAAAGCTGATAACTTCCGTTTCAGAGTAACTGACTTAGCAGGAAGATTAGTTGCTGAGAAAACTTCAAGCGGAAACTCTCTTTCTTTTGAGCGTAATGGATTAGCAGCAGGTTTATATACCTATCAGGTTATTCAAAACAATGCAGCAGTTGCGAAGGGAAAATTAGTGATAGAGTAAACAGTAAGTCATTTCAGCATAAGCCCTGTCTCATTAACTGAGGCGGGGCTTTTTTTATTTTATCACAATAAGCAGATAGATTTACCGCGATTATAAACTCAGGTAATGCTTACTGATTCACCTTCTACCTCATTGACTTCACGAGCCACCTTGGTTAACATCGCCTCTTACCTTATTGACTTCTTAACCTACCTTGGTTAACATTGCCTCTTATGTCATTGACTTCTTGAGTGACCTTGGTTAACATCGCCTCTTACCTCATTGACTTCTTGAGTGACCTTTGTTCACATTGGACGCGTGCGGCTCTTTTAATTTTACTTCACTTTGGAAAGATACTTCGCCAAAATTCCTCTATTGAAACTTTGACCGTTGGTGGAACCGAGATAGGTGATTGCTACTAATTTACCGTATTGATTAAAAACCGGTGAGCCACTTCCTCCGCTTGCGGTTTGCGCTGAATACTGGATATAATATTTTGCAGGTTCTTGTGTGAAACTTCCACTGGTGGAAGAACATTTTAGTTCGTTGTCTTCGTTGGTGGCGAGTTCATCGCCTAAAGGAAAGCCAATAACATAGGCGGGAGTGTTGACCTGAATTTTTCTTTCATCTGTCTCAAACATACTGCGCGAAACGATAGTGGTGTTTGCCGGTAACTCGTGGCTGTTGATTTGAATAGAGGCAAGGTCTATATCCTCATCATCTGCCGCTTTACGAATGGAACATTCAATTCTGTTTTCGGGTGAAAAACGCTTTCCGTTTGGATAAATATAAACTGCCGCTAACTCTCCGTAGAATTTAGGTTCTTCTGTTCCCCAACCTTTTTCGCGCAAAGAGCGTTGAATGGCAGGTTTAATTTTGTTGTGGAAATAATCTGACAATTGACGGTCATGTTGCCAAGGTTCAACTACGTGATGATTTGTGATGAGAGTGCCGTTGCTATCAATAAAAAAAGCAGTGCCTTCGGATGTGAGCGGATGCAATTCGTTTTTGTCTTTGTTGAATGCAATTCTGTTGCTGTCGTTTAAGCCAAAGTAAACTTCGTTGGCAACAGTGTGAATACGGATATAGTATTTTACCTCTACCATTGCCACAGCATTTTTGTAGTTGTTGTAAATTTTATCGGGAGAGAGTATTGGAGTTTCTACGCTGCGCGTATTGATTAGGCGGATAGCAACAGCAATTACAGCAATTAAAATAATTACACTGATAAATTTTGTTGCGTGTTGTTTGATGAAAATAATTGTCGGATTGGGTTGCGCTTGTGGTGTTGGTTTGATTTCGGGTTTCTCGATTTTGCTCCAATCGAATTTCTCTACACCTCCGAAAAGAATTTCATCACCATATTTTATTTCAACAGTTTGGTTAATTATTTTTTTGCCGTTGATAGTTGTGCCATTACTGCTGAAATCCTGTAAAAGAATTTTACCCGTATCGCTTACGGTGAGTTTGGCGTGGTCGCGGCTACAAAAGTTGGTGGTTAGAACAATGTCTGCGTCAGCATTACGCCCGATGGTGTAGGTTTTCATGAGCGTGAAAAGAATTTAATTTGCCGGAGTTGTATTGATGAGTGGCGTTTTAGATGAAGCGACTTTTTTAGCGGTGTTCCAGAATTTCCAAAGGGCTTCGTTATCGGCAAGCATTTGGCGAAGACGTTCTGCCGGAGATTTTGCCAACCATATTTTTAGCTGCTCTTGCTGAATTTGTTTGGATGTGTCGTTCATGGTTGCAATATATTGAAGGTGTTCAGATTCAGTTTTGAAACCCAATGACGAATGTAATCAAAATCTAAGTTTTCGGCAGTAAGTAAAGAACGGATGTCTTCCATTTGAACGGCAGACTGGTAGTCCTGAATCCAAATGAGTTTGGAAAGAATGAGGTCTTCGGCACTTACTACATAAATTTTTCTATCGAGATATTCAATTTGTTTTCTGCGCTCAAATTCTGTTTGGCGGTATTGTTCGGGTTTAAGCACCACAAAATCGGCTTTATAGCCACTCTCGTGATCAATGATATTGAATATGCTGTGCCGTTTTACTGCATCTTTCACAGCATCGGTATCGCAATAATACTCTCCGCTGAATTGCGCGGTGAATGCCTCTACATTATGAGGTTGCAGATGAACCACAAAATCAAAATCGCGGGTGGCGCGGGGCAGAGTGTAAATACCCATTGCCACACTGCCCGAAAGCATGTAAGGGATTTTCAGGTTATCTAAGGTGTCAACTATTTTGAGGAAGAAATTTATCACGGTGCGAAGAAAGGGAAAATTGTTGGTGAAGGTAAACTGGAAGGTACGAGAGGACGCTCGTGCCAGAGAAAATTAGCTATTAAGTATTTTTAAAGACCAAACAATACCCGTAATAAAAAATCGCAATGGAAATGCTATTAAAAGCATTAAGACAAATGAGTTTTTGAAGAAATATGAATACGCTGTTGTATATTTTTCATAGTAAGGTTTCCCTAAAATATCATTGCCCGTATATGCCCTATCTATAAATAAATCAATCTTTGAGCGTTCAACTTCTGTCTTTTGAGAGATACATTCTCTTACTATACTAGCCAGACTATCAATTTTACTTACGCAGGAATATTCACTTGGAGTGAGTAGGATTTTCTCCGCCATAAATTTTTTAAACTTTAATGGTTCGTATGCGTTATTGTTCACAAGGTAACTCTTAAAAACAATGTTTTTATCAACCCTATT
>JBKJJB010000049.1:0-6072 GCA_046598235.1 Chitinophagales bacterium | reverse complement strand
CTTACCGATTGCGGAGCAGGAGTTGAAACAGAAGATAAGAGCTTGTTTGCCATTGTTATTCTCGGTTTTTTAGGAGGATTAGTGGCACTTGTAACTCCCTGCGTGTTTCCTATGATTCCGTTGACAGTTTCTTTCTTTACTAAAAGAAGCGAGAGCAAAACCAAAGGAAAGTTCGAAGCTTTCTTCTACGCCTTCAGCATTGTATTCATTTATTTTCTGCTGGCAGTACCGTTTCTCATCTTCAATATTTCGCCTGATACGCTAAATGAAATATCAACCGGAGCACCACTCAATGTTTTCTTCTTTTTCATCTTCGTCATTTTTGCGTTCTCCTTCTTCGGGTTTTATGAAATTGAGTTGCCGAGTTTCATTGCCAACAAAGCCGACTCCGCTTCGAATGTTGGAGGATTGATAGGTATTTTTTTCATGGCACTCACTCTTGCTATTGTTTCTTTTTCCTGCACCGGACCTATTATCGGGTCGTTGCTGGTAGGAGCTTTAACATCATCAAGCGGCAAACTGAATCTTGTAGCAGGCATGACTTCCTTCGGTTTTGCACTCGCGCTCCCTTTTGGATTATTTGCCTTGTTTCCAAACATGATGAAGTCGCTTCCCAAATCGGGCGGATGGCTTAACTCGGTTAAAGTAGTGCTGGGTTTTGTTGAATTGATTTTTGCTATTAAGTTTTTATCTAATGCCGATTTAGTAGCACACTGGGGAATTTTGAAACGCGAAGTATTTCTTGGATTATGGGCACTGTTGGGTGCGGGTATGTTTGTTTACTTAATTGGTAAATTGAAATTTCCGCACGATTCACCAATTCAAAAGCTTTCTCCTGTAAGAATTTCTGCAGCGGTACTTGCATTGTTATTTACAATTTATACCGCTTATGGAATTCCCGGTAATGACTTAAATCTCTTTAGCGGATTTCCTCCGCCTAAATTTTATTCATTAGCTAAACATGAAACAGCGTTTGAACCCATACAAAACGATTATGCTAGCGCACTCGCAAAAGCAAAAGCAGAGAATAAACCGCTGATGATTGACTTTACCGGTTGGGCTTGTGTAAACTGCCGTAAGATGGAAGAGAATGTTTGGACAAACGCAGAGGTAATGAAGCGTCTGAGCGAAAAGTATGTGATTGTTTCGCTTTATGTAGATGATAAAAGAGAGTTGCCTGAAAATGAGCAACGCATGAGCGAATTTTTTCAAGGCAAGAAAATAAAGACCGTTGGCAACAACTTCAGCGAGATGCAGGCAAAATATTTTGGTGCCAATACTCAGCCATACTATGCGCTGGTTAGCCCCGATGAGAAACTACTCACAAAACCTCGTGGCTATACGCCCGATGTAAAAGAATACATCGCTTTTTTAGATTGTGGCTTGGGCGCATACAACCGCGTAGCTTACAACAAGTAGAAGAATAATCGAAAACAGGTGCGTATCGCCCCTTTTCATTTGTTCAACTAACTTATATTCGCTCCCTAATTTAACCGTATGCAAGCCATTATTCCCGTAGCAGGAGCAGGAACGCGGCTTCGACCGCTTACTTACACGCAACCAAAAGCCCTTATTGCTGTTGCGGGCAAACCCATCTTGTCTTTTATTATTGATGAATTGGCAGAGAATGGAGTTGACAAGTTTGTTTTTGTGGTGGGCTATCTTGGTGAAAAGATTAAAGAGTTTGTAGAAAAAAATTATCCCGACCTGGATGCAAAGTTTGTGCAACAGGATAAGCGCGAGGGACTTGGTCATGCTATATGGATGGCAAAAGATGAATTGGATTTAGAAAAAGAATTAGTGATTCATCTCGGAGATACCATTATTGATATTGATATAAAACAGATTCTTGCAGAAAAATATTCAACGCTTTGTATCAAGAAAGTAGATGATCCCCGCACTTTCGGAGTTGCAGAAATTGATGCGGAAGGCTTCATAAAAGCAGTGGTTGAAAAACCGTTGATTCCGAAATCGAATATGGCGTTGGTGGGATTTTACTTCATCCGCGAAACACGAAAACTTTTTGAAGCTCTTGACTATAATATTCAAAATAATATTCGCAACAACAACGAATTTTATTTGACTGATGTTCTTCAAAAGATGATAAAGGATGGAGTGAAGTTGAGAAGCTACAAAGTGGAGCAGTGGTTTGATGTAGGTAAAAAAGAAATTCTCCTCGAAACAAATGCTATACTTTTGAAGAAGTTAGGTGAGAAAGTAGTGAACAAAGGAGTAAGCGAAAACTCTATTATAGTTCCACCGGTTCAAATTGCAACCGGAGCAAAAATTAAAAACTCCATCATTGGTCCCAATGTTTCTATTGGAGAAAATACCGAAATAAATTATTCCATTATCAAAAATTCTATCATTGGCTCATTCACGAAACTGGAAAATGTAGTGCTGCACAGTTCCCTTATCGGAAGCGATTCCTGTATTAATGGATTGAGTCAAAGTTTAAATATCGGAGATAACACGGAGATAGATTTGAGAGGAGAAACCAGCAGTTAGCGAATGAATAGAATCACTCAGCTTTTCAATATTCAATATCCTATTGTTCAGGCAGGAATGATTTGGTGTAGTGGATGGGAGTTGGCAAGTGCTGTAAGCAATGCCGGGGGACTTGGCATTATTGGCAGCGGCTCCATGTATCCCGATATTCTTCGTGAGCAAATCAGAAAATGTAAAGCGGCTACCGATAAACCTTTTGGTGTAAATGTTCCGTTGCTGTATCCCGATGTTGACAAACACATTTCAATCATCATTGAAGAAGGAGTAAAAATCGTTTTTACTTCTGCCGGCAATCCCAAAACATGGACGAAGCATTTAAAAGAAAATGGAATTAAAGTAGTGCATGTGGTTTCCTCTTCAAAGTTTGCAAAGAAGGTAGAAGATGCAGGATGCGATGCAGTAGTTTGCGAAGGATTTGAAGCGGGGGGACATAATGGGAGAGAAGAAACAACCACTTTTGTTTTAATCCCTCAGGTTCGCGCTGCAACCAATCTTCCTCTTATTGCAGCTGGTGGAATAGCAACAGGCAGAGGAATGTTAGCTGCAATGGTTTTAGGTGCTGAAGGCGTTCAGATAGGAACGCGATTTGTTGCCAGTATAGAATCATCAGGGCATGATAATTTCAAAAATACAATCGTCAATTCGCAGGAAGGAGATACCATGCTCTCCATGAAAAAAGTGGTTCCTGTTCGGTTAATAAAAAATGATTTTCAAAAACGTATTCAGGAAGCAGAAGATAAAGGAGCAACTACAGAAGAACTTGTTCAAATTTTAGGAAGAGCGCGGGCTAAGAAAGGGATGTATGAAGGCGATATGAACGAGGGTGAATTAGAAATCGGTCAGATTGCTTCTTTTGTAAAAGAAATAAAACCTGCGGGTGAAATTGTAAAAGAAATCTGGAACGAATTTGTTTCAGCAAAAAATGAAATAAGTAAACTTGAGCTTTAGAATTATGAAAAGTAAAACAACTTCTTATCCAAAAGATAAAATCAAAATTCTCTTGCTCGAAAACATCAGCGATGTCTCGGTGGAAGAATTTAAAGAAGCGGGCTATGCCAATGTGAGAAAGCTAACAGGAGCACTAGATGAAAATGAGTTGATTAAAGAAATCAAAGATGTTCATCTGCTGGGTATTCGGAGTAAAACTCATGTAACTGAAAAAGTATTATCGCGCGCTAATAAATTGCTTGGCATTGGTTGTTATTGTATAGGGGTGAATCAGGTGAACATGAAGGCTGCTACTGAAAACGGTATCGCAGTTTTCAACGCACCACACGCAAATACACGAAGCGTTGCTGAATTAGTTATCGGTCTTTCGGTAATGCTTATTAGGAAAATATCAGATAAAAATTTGGCTGCTCACAAAGGCATTTGGCAGAAAGATGCAAAAGGCAGTTATGAGTTACGCGGAAAAACGTTGGGTATTGTGGGCTATGGCAACATCGGTATGCAGGTAAGTGTATTGGCTGAAGCAATGGGTATGAATGTTATTTATTACGATGTAGAATCTAAACTTCCGCATGGAAATGCCCGACAAGTTCGCTCGTTACGCGAGTTGCTTAAACTTTCGAATGTTGTTACGCTTCATGTTCCAAGCGAAGCATCTACCCGTTACATTATAAATAAAGACACTCTCTCTTACATGAAAAAAGGGAGTATCCTTATTAACTACTCACGAGGTGATGTTGTTGATATAAACGATTTAAGAAATGCAGTTACAAGCGGACACTTATCCGGTGCCGCTATTGATGTATTTCCTGAGGAGCCGGAGAAAAACGGAGAAAAATTTTCTACTGTTCTTCAAAATTTACCGAACGTAATTCTCACTCCGCATATTGGCGGCTCCACCGAAGAAGCACAAATGAATATCGGTTTAGATGTTACTTCAAAACTTCTCAGCTATTTAGAAAGAGGAAGTTCTACGGGTTCGCATTCTGTACCTATGTTAAGTTTACCAATGCAAGCAAAAACACATCGCATACTTCACATACATAAAAATGTTCCCGGTGTTTTAGGCGATATTAACTCTAAACTCTCATCTCACAACATCAATATCCTCGGTCAGTATTTGAAAACTAACGATGCAATAGGTTATGTAGTGTTGGATGTAGATACTGCTCTGTCAAAAGAAGCATTTGAGTTGCTGAAGGAAGTGAGAAGCACCATTAAAGTGAGAATGCTTTACTGATAAATGTAGCGGTTGACTTATTGGTGCCATGTGGAAAAGAAATATGAAGTAATATTTGGCGGATATTCTTTTAAATATATTTTAGCAATCATTCAGTTCTGTAAAATTATTTGACACAACATTTATTCTCACTAAAACTTAAACACATGAAAAGAAGATTACTTTCTCTTCTTGTTATCCTCCTTACAATGGTTACAGGAGCGATGGCACAGGTACCACAAAAAATGAATTATCAGGCGGTTGTTCGCAACGCTGCCGGTCAACCGTTACCAGGTGGTACAAACGTTACGGTTCGATTTAAAATTCACGATGGTTCTGCCACAGGAACGGTCGTTTTTACAGAGACCAATACAGCGGTAACCAACCAATTCGGATTGATTACTCAAATAATCGGAGGAACCAGCAACCTTTCAACAGTAAACTGGAGCATCGGTGAAAAATGGTTACAGGTTGAAATTGATCCAACCGGAGGCGCTAACTTCACAGATATGGGGACTTCTCAATTATTGAGTGTACCTTATGCTTTATACGCGGCTAACGGTGGTGGAGGCGGAGGAACAGGGCCAACTGGTCCACAAGGTACTGCCGGTACAAACGGTGTTGCGGGTCCAGCGGGTCCGACTGGGGCAAACGGTACGAATGGCGCAGATGGGGCAGCAGGTCCAACTGGTGCTGATGGTGCAGTTGGACCAACTGGTGCAGACGGTGCAGTAGGACCAACAGGTGCTGATGGAACGAATGGTGCAGATGGTGCTACAGGTGCTGATGGAATTGATGGGGTAGATGGATTAGATGGTGCAACTGGACCAACCGGAGCCGATGGTATTGATGGGCAAGATGGATTAGATGGCGCAACTGGTCCGGCAGGTCCCACTGGAGCCGATGGTCCCATAGGTCCAACAGGTCCTTCCGGTGGTCCGATAGGTCCAACTGGACCGACCGGAGCCGATGGTACAAACGGTATAGACGGAGTTGACGGAGCAACAGGTCCTTCCGGAATAGATGGTATAGATGGAGTGGATGGAATTGATGGAGTGGATGGAATAGATGGAATAGACGGAGTAACTGGTCCCACAGGGGTAGATGGAATAGATGGAATAGATGGGGTAACAGGTCCAACAGGTGCCGATGGAACAAACGGCATTGATGGAATTGATGGATTAGATGGACCTACTGGTCCAACAGGTGCAGACGGACCTATCGGTCCAACCGGTCCTTCAGGTGGTCCAATCGGTCCTACTGGCCCTTCCGGAGCAGATGGAACCAATGGCATTGATGGTGTAACCGGACCAACAGGTGCCGATGGAACAAACGGCATTGATGGAATTGATGGATTAGATGGACCTACTGGTCCAACAGGTGCAGACGGACCTATC
>JBKJJB010000266.1:0-7978 GCA_046598235.1 Chitinophagales bacterium | reverse complement strand
GTTCAACAAATTCCGAACACCGGCAATGGCGTTGGTGATTCCGCAGTTGCTGTTTCCCATTCTTGCCTTGCTGGCATTAAATGAAATTTTATCGGGAAAGTTAGATGCCGATGATTTTAAAAAGAAACTATTTATAGCCGGAGGAATTACAGGCGGTATTATTTTAATTTTTGGAGTGCTTGGTATTGGTGCTGATTATAGCAGCAAGGGAGATATTGAAATTGCCAAACAATTTCCGGATTGGTTGATGAAAGCGTTACGTGAAGACCGTGCCTCGATGTTGCGTACCGATGCTTTCCGTTCATTGTTTTTTGCAGGTGCTGCTTTCGGAGCAATTTGGTTATTCATCCGCAAAACAATTTCTGCCAACATTTTTGCAGGAATATTAGCTGTTATCTTTTTGTTGGATGGCTGGTTAGTGGCAAATCGTTATCTGAATTCAGAAGATTTTCAGGAAGACAGCGCGTATGCACAAAATTTTCAACCTTCTGAAACTGACCAACAGATATTGCAGGATAAGGATATTTATTATCGCGTATTTGATAGAACGGTTGATCCATTTAACACAGCCTCCCCTGCTTACTTCCATAAATTGATAGGAGGTTACAGCCCTGCTAAACTTCAGATTTATCAGGATATGATTGAGCACCATATAGGTATGGGCAATATGAAAGTGTATGACATGCTCAATACCAAATATTTTAAAATGGCTGATGAGCAGGGTAAAGAGCGCGTAATGCCTAATCCTTCTGCGCTTGGTAATGTGTGGTTAGTGAATAGTATCATTCATGTGAAATCTGCTGATGAAGAAATAGATACTCTTAATGCAACTGATTTTATTCCACGCAACGTGGCGGTTATTCATAATGAGTTTGATGCTATAGTTTCTGATAAATCTCTTGGTGATGACTCATTAGCTTCAATCAAATTAGAAACATATTCTCCTGATAAACTTATATACTCGTATAGCTCTTCTACTCCGCAAGTGGCAGTGTTTTCCGAAATTTATTACGCAGGCATGCATGGTTGGAAAGCATATGTTGACGGCAAAGAACAAGCCCATTTCCGTTGTAACTACATTTTGCGTGGAATGGCTTTGCCTGAAGGCAAACACACTGTAGAATTCCGTTTTGAACCCGAATCGTTTTATACAGGAAATAAAATTGCCTATGCCGGTTCGTTCGTTTTGTTTGCGTTTGTGTTAGGCACTTTAGGTTTTGCGGGATATAGAAAGTTTAAAGAGGTAGAAACTGAGCCTGCGCATGAAAAGGAAATAAAGAAACCTGTTGCAAAATCGACAAAGAAAAAATGAAAACCAATTAACCACATAGGAACATTAGAAATCATAGAACAGCCAAAATAAATCTGTATTCCTAATGCTTTCTTATGTCCCTATATGGTTTATAATGCATTTATGACTATAAAATTTTTAGATGAACTTACTTATAAAATTATTGGAGCCGCTATTGAAGTTCACAAAGTAGTTGGTCCGGGTCAGCTAGAAAGTGTTTATCATGTTTGCATGGAACACGAGCTGCGGTTGCGTAAAATAGGTTTTGTTTCAGAGAAGCAGGTGAGAATAGATTACAAAGGATTAGCATTAGATGCTGATTTAAGGTGCGATTTTCTAGTTGAAGATGCTATAGCTGTTGAATTAAAATCAGTTCAGGAAATACATCCTGTTCATAAGGCACAAATAATCAGCTATATGAATTTATTGAAGGTTCCCAAGGGTATTCTTATCAATTTCAATGTAACCAACATTTTTAACGAAGGTCAGCAGACGTTTGTAAATAAATTGTTCGGTATGCTGGATGATTGAAGAACAATTAACCACATAGGAACATTAGGAAGCATAGAACAGCCCAAAGTGAGTTCTTTACTAATGCTCTCTTATGTTCCTATGTGGTAAAGGGTATTTGTATTTTGAAAATTTTTGCAAGTGAATCAACCAAAGAAAGTCCTCATCTTCACCTATTACTGGCCTCCTGCCGGAGGAGTTGCCGTGCAGCGTTGGTTGAAGTTTTCAAAGTACCTTCCTGAGTATGGATGGGAACCAATTATCATTACTGTTGAAAATGGCAGCTATCCTTATTACGATGAATCGCTGCTGAAAGAAATTTCTCCTACCCTTCGCGTTTATCGAACAAAAACTTTTGAGCCATTTGAGTTATATAATTTACTCAGGGGAAAGAAAGGGAAATCTATTCCGATAGTAGCTGTCAGCGATAAAAGCAACAAATCGCTTTTTCAGAAAGCAAGCGAATACATACGAGCCAATTTTTTTATACCCGATGCGCGCAAAGGATGGGTGCCTTATGCGGTTAAACAAGCGGAAGAAATTTTAAAGAATGAAAAAATTGATGTGATTGTAACTACAGGTCCGCCCCACTCTACACATTTGATTGGTTTAAAACTGAAAGAAAAATTTGGTGTGAAATGGTTGGCAGATTTTAGAGACCCGTGGACGAAAATTTTTTACAATGAGTTTTTACCGAGGACAGAAGCAACTAAGGATAAGGATAAAGAGTTAGAAACTGCGGTATTAAATACTGCGGACTGTGTTATTGCAATCAGTAATGGAATTAAAGAAATGTTGCAATCAAGGAGCAAACAATCAAAGGTGATACCTAACGGTTTCGACATGGAGGTTAGCTCGTTTACTCAAAGTGAAATTAGAAATGAAAGATTTGTGTTAGGGCATGTGGGAAGCTATGTTGCACAATTAGACAGCGAAGGTTTATGGAAGGCAATAAAGGAATTGTCCAACGAGGTAGCAGGTTTCAAAGAAAAATTCAGGTTGGCTTTTACGGGGAAAGTGGACGCTGTGATTGTAGAGAAGATACAGGCATATTCATTAACTGGATTAGTTGATTACAAGAATTTTGTTGAACATTCTAAGGCAATAAAACGGATGTACGAATCAGACTTGTTATTACTTGTATTAGCCAACGTACCGGATAATAAGTATATAATCAGCGGTAAGTTGTTCGAGTATCTAGCTTCTTCAACTCCTATTCTTGGTATTGCAGCTACCGATGGAGATGCCAATAATATTTTGATTGAAGCGGGCAGAGAACCTATGTTAGATTATGACGATTGTGCGTCTATAAAGCAAACTATTCTAAACTATTTCGAAGAATGGCAAGCGAATGGCTTTGTAAAGAAAGCAGGCACAGAGAGGGTGAAGAAATATCAGCGAAAAGCTATTACAGAACAACTCTCAGGTTTACTGAATGAAATTTCAGGTTCTTAAACTATCCACCGAACTACTTCAAACGCTTCTGCATAGCGGCTGTTTATCTGAACGCCACGGGTGCGACAAATAGAGCGAACCAATTCTTCGTTTGCATACGGACGATGTGCCTGTGAACGGTATTTTGCGAGTGCACTTACCTTTTTCTGAATATTGCCTTCACTTACAATAACAAACGATGCACTATTAAACGACAAATTATTCCAAGGCAATTCGTATGAAAGAATAGATGTAAACTTAAAAGCGCGTAGCGCTTCTTCAGCAATAGTGTGATGGTCTTGATGAACATCTTGCAATGTTGGAATAAAAATTAAATCGGGTTTTATTTTTTCGCGCAGCTTAATCAAATCATCAAGAATACTTTGCCTTTGGTAATTAAACGTGCGGACCTCATATTGATAGAGAAGAAGATTTTCGGGCTTTATGCCAAGCACAGCAGTAGCTTCTTTTACCTCTGTAATCAGAATATCCTTTGGAAATTCTTTGAGCACCGATTGCTCACAGGCAGAAAAAGCAGCCATAAAAACTTCCTTTCCTTCCTCAATAAATTTATTGATAGTTGCACCGCAACCAAACTCTCCATCATCTGTGTGTGGAGCTAAAACAAGAATTCTATTTTTGTCCATCTTTAATTATATCGAATTTGTCAAATTTAAATACTTAATTCAGATTCTTTAAAATTGGCAGCTAAGCGACTATCTCTTTGAACTTTTTAACTTGCAATTATGAATTACACAATAGAGGACATTCGCAAAATTGCCGGAGCAGATATTGAAATAACAGGCAACACAAACAACAAATATTTTGATAAAGCAAAAACTGTTGAAGAGGCAGATGCAAATTCATTAGTGTGGATTCATCCAAGCAAAGGGAACGCGATTGAAAATATCAAACATACAGCAGCCGAAATTATAATCTGTCACACAAGCACTGAACTCACTGATGATTTGAAGCAAAAAAAATGTCTCATTCTTACTGAACAACCTCGTCTTGTTTTTCTACGCCTTGTTCAACAACTCTTTGTTCCTAAAGTTATTTATGGTAAACATCCAACGGCAAGTATTCACCCGGAAGCAGAAATTCATCCCGATACTTTTATTGGTGCCTTTACTTATATAGGGAAATGTAAAGTTGATGCTGGTACAATTATTTACGGACATTGCTATTTGTATGATAATGTAGCTGTAGGAAAAAACGTGACTATTCATTCAGGAACTGTGATTGGAGCAGATGGTTTTGGTTATTCAAAAAATGAAAAAGGAGAAGCGGAAAAATTTCCGCACATAGGCGGAGTTAGCATTGAAGATAATGTAGAGATAGGAAGTAATACTTGTATTGATAAAGGAGCTTTAGGCAATACGCTTATAAAACGCGGAGCAAAAATTGATAACCTTGTTCATATTGCTCATAATGTGGTAGTTGGTGAAAATGCTTTTGTTATTGCACTATCAATGATTGGTGGTAGCACTGTTATTGGAGATAATGCCTGGATTGCACCATCGGCTGCTGTGATGAACGGCATTAAAATAGGAGAGAACGCCACCATAGGTTTAGGTGCGGTGGTTTTAAAGGATGTACCGGCTAATGCTAAAATGGTGGGCAATCCTGCTGTGAACAAGGCGCAGAAATAGTTGAGCGACTTTTAATAATTGAAATAAATTGATTTGCAATCATTCTGCGGCTTCTATATAATTGCACTAAAACACAATAAAAAATAAAACCAATATGAAACAGATTTTACTACTAAGTTGTTTGGCTTTAATGGCGTTAACTTCCAACGCACAGTTCACAGTTACTATTCAACCTAATGAATGCACCGGCAAAGACACCTGGATATTGAATAATTATCCCACCACCAATTTAGGAGCATCAACGGAGTTCAACACCTTTGCATGGACTTGTGGTGGAAGCCCATGCAATTCGAAAGCATTAATTGCATTTGATTTAAGTGCTATTCCTTCGGGAGCAATTATCAGTTCAGCTACTCTTTCATTATTTGCCGACCTCAATTCTTCAAATGGATATGCAGGCACACCTACTTATGGTACTGACAATGCTTCTTACTTAAATAGAGTTACCTCGGCTTGGGATGAAATGACAGTTACATGGAATACTACACCTACAACTACTACTACTGATCAGGTGTTGCTTGCACAATCAACCAGTACATCGCAAGATTATCTGGGTACAGATATTACAGCATTTGCTCAATATTGGGTGCAGAATCCGGCACAGAATTATGGTATGATGATAGAGATGATTACTTCTTCTGCTTATAACAGTTTGTTGTTTTGCTCAAGCGATAACGGTAATTCTAGCAAACGACCAAAACTTACCGTTACATACACTTTGCCTGTTACCGCGTGTGTAACTTTTCAACCAGATAGTTGTACCGGTAAAGACACTTGGATATTGAATAATTATCCTACCACTAACTTAGGCACATCCGCAGAGTTTAACACCTTTGCATGGACTTGCGGTGGAAGCCCTTGTAACTCAAAAGCTTTAATTGAATTTGATTTAAGTACAATTCCATCGGCAGCAGTAATCAGTTCGGCTACTCTTTCATTGTATGCTGATGTAAACTCTTCTAACGGATATGCAGGAACGCCTACATGGGGCACTGATAACGATTCATACTTAAGCAGAGTTACTTCGCCATGGAACGAAATGTCGGTTACTTGGAATACAACGCCTACTACCACTATTACCGATCAGGTAATAATTCCGCAGTCAACCAACACTGCACAGGATTATCCAAGTATTGATGTTACTGCTTTTGCTCAGTTTTGGGCGCAGAACCCTTCACAGAATTATGGTATGATGATAGAGATGATTTTTTCTTCTGCCTATAACAGTTTATTGTTTTGTTCCAGCGATAACGCCAACGTTGCTAAGCGACCAAAACTTCAAGTGTGTTTCTCGACCCCAACGTCAATAGTTGAGGTCAACTCCTCAATAGATGCAATACTTTTCCCTAACCCTGCAACTAACCAGCTAACCATTAACCTTGGCGGCTTACAAGCTGAGTCTGTAAGTATTTATAACGTAGATGGGAGGTTGGAAAGTAAAACAACAAACCCTGTAAATAATAGCATAGACGTAAGCGGTCTTGCAGCAGGAGTTTATATAGCAGAGGTAACCCCTAAATCCCCTAAAGGGGACTTAAATACAAATGCGGTTAGAGTAAGATGGGTGAAGATGTAAAGCGTGTGTCATTGCGAAACCTTTTCGTTTCAAAATCATATAAGAAAGGCTGACGCAAACTTCAGTTTTGTGGTTGGTTCAAAAAACACAAATAGGAGGATTGCTTCAGCCGCAAAGCCGATGCCGAAACAAATTCGGCACAGGCTCTTGCAACATCTTTTATTACATAAACTTCTTCATCCAATAATTTGCAGCGGCAATTTTCCAAACCAGTGATGCGTTCTTTTTATTGCCACCTTCGTTTGCTTAAAAATTTAAAGTTGTAGAACCAAACCAAAATTGTAACCTTTGTATGAAACAATTACAATGACAACAGTTGACAACATAAGAAACAGTATTATTGATAAGCTATTAACCATTTCTAATAAAGAGTATCTGCATGCTTTATATCAGCTTATTGATAAAAGTTCGGTTGATAGCGATGTGGTAAAACTCTCCGAAGCGCAGATTCTCATGCTGAATATGAGTGATGAGGACATAAAAAATAACCGATTAATAAGTCAGGATGAATTGGATAAAAGCGATTTGGAATGGCTGAAAGGCGTATAGTCTGGACGAAAACCGCTTCGTGGCAAAGGCGCGAATTTTAAAATACTGGACCGTTCGTAATGGTTCAACGAGATATGCTGAAAAACTTATACGGCTGATACGAGAACAATCCGAGTTTATTGCCAATCATCCATTAGCAGGAAAGTCAACTAATCATGCAGATACAAGGGAAACGGCAATGGGAAATTTCAGTGTTTTCTACAAAGTAACTGAAGAACAAATACTAGTAACTGCATTTTGGGATAACCGTCAAAACCCTGAGAAACTCCTCGAGATATTACAGAAAGGTAACAACGAAACAAATCTTACATAAACTTCTTCATCCAATAACTTGTAGCGGCAATCTTCCAAACCATGGAGGCGTTGCTGGTATCACCTGCTTTATATTTTTCTACTTCGTGTTTTGCCGTATCTATATTCATGAAACTAAGGAGTGAGTAATCTACATCTAACAAAAATTTCAGTGGACCATTCAGCCACAAAACTTCACCGGGTGTAACAAATCCCTTTTTGTCTTTGCGCTCATAAATAGCTTTTGGCAAAACAGGTTTTAATGCTTCGCGCAAAATGTATTTTGTTTCTGCTTTGGTATTTATTCTGTCTTCGGTTGCTAAAGAAAAAGCAAACTCAACTAACTTGTGATTTAGGAAAGGCACCCGTGATTCAAGAGAGAAAGCCATTGAATTTCTATCTTCAAAGTGAAGTAAAGTAGGAAGTGTAGAGTTGAGTAATAAGTGATATAGAAAGTTGTTGAACTTGTTATCTGTTTTTGTTTCGAAGGAAACAGAAGAAGGATTTGTGAAATACTTATTTCCTCTTCCTAATTCAAGATTGTAAATTTTGTTTTCATCTGCGAACAGAGAAACGAAACTTTTGGCAGCTATGTCAATTGCTTTTCCGGCTCCGTAATTCTCTCTTGCAATATGCGAAGTAAAAGTGCTAAACGCTTTACCAAATTGCAGCGAA
>JBKJJB010000172.1:0-9257 GCA_046598235.1 Chitinophagales bacterium | reverse complement strand
TATGCCGCTTCGCTGTGCCCATGCTTTTTCAAGCACGGGAGCCGAATCTACAAAGCATCGTCCCGCTACTTCGCCTGTCTTTTCTTTAATGAAGTTGAACAACATCTCAAGTTTTTCCTTTACCACATCATGGTAATCTTTACCCAAAGCATACATGGCAATCTTGGGAGCAGTTTCGTCCGGTTGTTTTACCTCGGTGAAGTAGTTGTAAGAAAGGGAAATCACGCTCTTGGCTCCATCTACCAGTTTGCGAGGATCAACTCTCTTCTCAAAATGGTTCGCCATGTAATCCATCTTTCCGTTCATGTCTTGGTTCAACCAATCCTCCAGCAAGCGGGCTTCATCATCCAGCATTTCCGCCTTCGAAATACCGCACGAATCGAAACCCAGGCGCAGGGCTTCACGTTTAATTTCAGTAGTTAGGGAATGTTTATTCAACGCGGAAACTTCGCTCTAAGAAATAAAAAATATTATTAGCGTTTACTTAATAATCGCGGAATATTTGAATTACTTTTGTAGTCTTCTTTTGCAGGACAACAAATAAAATGGCGCGCGCTCGAAACATATTCTTCATTCCTTTTCTGTTGCTGATATTTTTTCTGGATGTAAATGCTTTTACTCCGCAACAACCGTTTGCAAATGAAGAAGAATGTGAGAGTGAAGATAAGTTGAAAATACTTACCTGGAACATTTACATGCTGCCTTGGATGGTTCCCGGAAATCACAAAAGAGAACGCGCTTATTCAATTGTTGATGAAATAAAGAAATCGGATTTTGATGTAATTGTTTTTCAGGAAGCGTTTTTACCCGCAGCGCGTAATATTATCACAGCGGGGTTAGGTGAATTGTTTCCATATCAATATGGTCCGGTAAACCAAGGTGGGTTTTCTATCAGAATAAGCGGTGGAGTTTGGGTGCTTAGCAAAACGAAATTGAAATTGCTGAATACGGTTCAGTTTAAAAACTGTGCAAGGAACGATTGTATGTCGCGCAAAGGTGCCATGTTGTTAGAGGGTGAGTGGAATGGAAAACCTTTTCAGATTCTTGGCACTCACTTACAGGCAGACGGCTTTGATAAGATTCGTGAGAAACAAATGGATCAGATTTATTTAGAGTTGTTAGCTGAATACAAAAAAGAAGGTGTGCCGCAAATTTTGTGTGGCGACATGAATACCGAAAAAGAAATGAAAGACCACTACTGCGCCATGTTGGATTGTCTTAATGCAGAAGATGGCGAGATTGGTGGTGTAGAACAATGTAGTTATGATGGAGTAAATAATAATTACGCACAGGCGTTTGGTGCTAAAAAGAAAGTGAACTACGATTATATTCTTGTTCGCAACAACGGAATAAAGATGAAGAGTACGAAGCGCTTTGTAAGCATCATGAGAAAAGGCAAAAAGTTTCTCTCCGACCATTACGGAGTTATCTGCGAGTTGAAGTTTTAATACCACCCCACTAAATCTCCCCGAAGTGGAGACTTAATACAGAATACAAAATCAGTTTATTTAATAGCAGGCATCGCTATAGGCGGCTTTGAGTAATCATACCTTGGTTGCCATCCGTTAGCCTTCATTGGAAATAAATCAAACAAGTGCCATACCGAACAGTAATAATCACCTGGACCGAGATGGTCGTAAGAAGCGCGATAGATTTTACCGTCCTTTCTTACCAATGCAGATACACCGGGCCAGTATTGTTTTGGCTGTGGTTCGAAACCTAAATCTTTAATAAATGTAGTGCCATCGGCAGAAAGCATGTTGAATTTCCAGCCACGGCTTTCGGCAAATTCTTTTTGCACTTCGGGAGTGTCGGGAGATACTACTACAAAAGGCATACGGTCGTTTAGTGGATGGTTGAATCCATTAAAACCATCTGCCCAAAGTGTGCAATACACACATCGCTTACCCATGTTGTGAATGAGCATTAATTCATCGCGCTCATCAAATAGAGAGGAGAGCATTACATCTTTTCCATTCCAATCTTTCAACGCATAATCATTTACCGGTTCTAATTCGGTTTGTTTACGCAGTTCAAGAATCTTTGTGCGCTTTTCTTCTATCTGTTTCTGCAAAGCAGCTATCTCTTTATATACCAATTCATTCATGACTGATAATTTTTTACTGACGTAAATGATTACACAGATAATACAAGTGATTACACCGATTAGGTCTGAATAATTTTAAAACTAAGTTAGCGTTTAAATATAACATGAAAGTATTGCTCTTGTTTTTTACTTCTCTCCTATTACCCGGCACAGGCGATAAAATTTTGGAAGAGATTCCTGCCTACCAAAAGGATTCTTACTACAAGCAAAAGGTTTATGATGAACACGACTGGAAGAGTTTCTATCATCTAAAAGAAACGAACGCAATCATTGACCCCGATAATTACGATTTGCATTTGCTGAATGCCGCTGTTTTCTTTTCTACCAATAAATTGAGAGAAGAAAAGAAACTGAATACCCTTGCATTTTCTTCTGCACTCAGAGATGCTGCCGTAGTTCATTCGCATCAAATGGTTACCAAGAATTTTTTCAACCACATCAACAGCAAAACACTAAAACTGCGTATGCCCGATGAGCGGATGAGAATGTTTGGTGCGGAGTTTAAAGCATGTGCCGAAAACATTGACTGGAATAATATCTCTATGCCATCGAACATTACTTACCTGCAACTTGCCGATAAATTAGTGGATGCGTGGTTTCATTCAGCGCCACATAAAAAAACCATGCTTAGTAAACAACTCTCTCATTTGGGTTGCGGGGCTGTGTTTGAGCCGAAGAATAAAAACGGAGCGCGTTACATTAAAGCCACTCAGGATTTTAGTCAGGAGTAGACTCATAAAACATAGATTTTTGATAAAAAGACTTATCCCCTTTCAATTTATAGCCCGTTATTCGTTTCTGTCAATAGGTATTGACGTAAGGTTGTTATTGGCATCCAGGATTATATCATATTCAAAACAGTTGCCCATATCAACGATGATTGGATAATCAACTGAATTTACCCGTAGCGTAAAGGTTACCTGTCCTGCCGCATAACTGTTGTAAACAGAGGATGTGCCCGGGTCCACATTGTTGATGTTAACAGTGTTGCCATTGGATGTTTTAATTTGAACACCGGCTGTTTGTGTTCCGTTATTTATAATTCTTGCCCGCGGGTCTTCGTTTTTGCACTTCTTACAGCTATTCATTGTAACTGCAAGAACACCTGCTAGAACAATCATACACATCAATTTCATTGTTTTCATAATTGTATTTTTTAAAATTTCCTACTCGTATGGCTTTTTGGTATCGCCCCGTTTTTTTGGGTGGTAGCTGGTCTCCACTTTTATTTTTATCGCCATTCAATTTCGCGATGCACGAAAGTATATGGATACCTGTAATGACTATTACATAATTTTTGGAATAAGTTACATTATTCGCACATAGGTAAGTTTATTAATCTTCTCACTTCTTCCCCCACAACTCCACTCTCTGCTCTGCCACGCGCTCGCTATTGATGTAGGTATCAAAATCCATTTCTTTATCCAACATTCCTTTAGGGGCAATTTCTATAATACGGTTGGCAATGGTTTCTACCAACTCGTGATCACGCGAAGAGAAAAGAATAGTTCCGCGAAAGTCAGCCATGCCATTGTTGAGGGCGGTGATAGATTCGAGGTCTAAATGATTGGTAGGTTCATCGAACAACAACACATTAGCGCGCATGAGCATCATACGGCTAAACATGCAGCGCATTTTTTCTCCCCCCGATAATACATTGCATTGTTTCAAAACTTCTTCGCCACTAAACAACATTCTGCCTAAGAAAGAACGGATATATGTTTCATCTTTATCTTCGGTAGAATATTGACGAAGCCAGTCAATGAGGTTTTCGTTTACGCCTTCGAAGAAGGGCGCGTTATCGTTAGGTATGCTTGCTTGATTAGTAGTAACTCCCCATTGAACACTTCCCTTATAATCTTTATCGGCACCGGAAAGAATATTATGAAAAGCAGAAAGCGCCACACTGTTTTTTCCGAGTATGGCAATCTTATCGCCCTTCTTTACCGTAAAGTTGATATTGCTGAAATACACTTCGCCATTTACTGTCTTCGACAAATTCTTTACTTCCAGAATTTCGTTTCCTGCTTCGCGAATAAATTGATTGAACACAATGCCAGGATACTTTCTGCTCGATGGCTTAATGTCTTCCAGATTAATTTTATCCAGCGCCTTTTTACGGCTGGTTGCCTGTCGGCTCTTACTCGCATTAGCTGAGAATCTGCGAATGAAATCTTGCAACTCTTTAATACGATCTTCTGCTTTTTTATTGGCATCGGCTTTTTGTCGCGCCACCAATTGCGAGCTCTGATACCAGAACGAATAGTTACCGCTGTAAATAGTCATCTTGCCAAAATCAATATCAACTATGTTGGTGCAAACGGCATCGAGGAAGTGACGGTCGTGGCTCACCACTAAAATGATTCCCTGATAGTCGGCAAGGAAATCTTCCAGCCAGTTGATGGTATGAACATCTAAGTTATTGGTAGGCTCATCTAAAAATAAAATATCGGGATTGCCGAAAAGTGCTTGTGCCAATAGAATACGCACCTTCTGATTTCCGTCCAGCTCCTTCATCAGCTTTTGATGCACTTCTTCTTTAATACCAAGATGGCTCAACAATTCACCGGCAGAACTTTCGGCATTCCATCCGTCCATTTCGTTGAAAATATTTTCAAGTTCGCCTGCGCGGTGTCCATCTTCATCGTTAAAATCGGCTTTGGCGTAAAGCGTTTCTTTCTCCTGCATTACTGCCCACAATGTTTTGTGCCCCATCAATACAGTTTGCAACACAGGTATTTCGTCAAACTCAAATTGATTTTGCTTTAAAGAAGCTACGCGCATTCCTTTACCAAAAGCCACCGAGCCGGTGGTAGGGTCAACATCGCCTTGCAGAATTTTAAGAAAAGTTGACTTGCCTGCGCCATTTGCTCCAATAATGCCGTAGCAGTTACCGGTGTTAAATTGCAGATTTACATCTTCGAACAAAACACGCTTGCCGTAGCGTAGCGATAAATTATTTACTGTAATCATTGTTGTAGTTGACAGATGACAGTTGACGGTTGACAGTAAAAGCACTTAGTTTTTACTGTGAACTGTAAACTTTTTTAAGAGGCGCGAAAATAACCTTTTAGCTAAGCCGAAGAAAGAATCAAATACCTAATTGCGCCAGATACTCAGGCGGAACAGGTACTTTCAGTTGTGCCTGCAAAGCATCTCTACGGGCGGCTTCTATATTACCTGAAGCAAAATATGAATGAGAGCGAAGAAGATAGTAAGAAGGATTTTGAGATAGTTCAATGGCTTTTGTAAACGGCTCAATAGCTAAAATATCTTTACCGAGCCGCTGATAACACAAGCCGAGTCCGTAGTAGAATTGTGCGTTGCTCGGATTCTGTGCAATGCTTTTTTCGAAATATATTTTTGCTGTTTGAAAATCATTAGTCATAAAAGATTCGAAGGCATAGGTTTGAACTGCCAAAGGATAATCGGGTTTAATCTTCAATGCCTTACGCAGGTCAATGAGCGCGAGGTCGTGTTTTTGCTGCTTGCCGTAAAGCGATGCGCGGTTGCTCAATGTAGGAGCATCGTTCGGATTTAATGACAAGGCATAATTGTAATCGAGCAGCGCCAGACTATCCTGATTGCGCTCGAAGTAAATAGCACCCCGACTGCAAAAAGCACCGGCACTTTCTTTGTTCAGTTTTATTGCTTCGTTGAAATACGCAAACGCTTTATCGCTATCGCCTTCATCGCGGGCTAAGCGCCCGCGCTGGCTATAAGCAGTTGCACTGGGGCAATTCTTAATCGCATTGTCCCACAAAGCATGACTGTTACTCCAGGTATCCACCTGTCGGTAAGTAACTACCGAAAGCAACAAACCGACTATGCCCAGCGGTATATAAGGACTTATGGAAATTTTCTTTTGCCCTTTATCTAAAAGCCAACCGATGATATAGAATAACCCGATATAAGGAATGTAGGTATATCGGTCAGCAATTATGGCGCTACCTACAACTACAAACTGCAAAATGAGAAGAAGATTGATAAGATAAAACGCAAAGCCGAAAGTGATTTCAGGATATTTTTTCCATGTGAAAACGCAAGCAACTACTGTTACCAAAAAGAAAACCGGAGCGATGTAATAAGCAACAGGCAAAGATTCATTAAGCGCAGGGAAAGGATAAAAAGTTGCCAAACCCACCGGAAAAATCATTTTGATAAAATACATCATGTATCCATAAAAGCTGAAGAGCAACTTTGTTCCTACATTAAATATGGTCACTCCCTGAGTGGCACCTAGGGTCTGTTGAGCATGTAGAGTAAGCCATCCAAAAACAGCACCTAATACCAAGTGTGGAATTTTCTCGAGTATCAGTTTTAGAGATAACTGTCTTTTTCGGAGAAAGTCAATCGTAAACAAAGCGAGAGGAAAAATAACTGCTGCGGGTTTTGATGCTAATGAAAGCAGAAGCCAAAGTATGCTCAATGAATAGCTGCCAAGATTTTTTTGCTTATTGTATGATTTTTCAGCATCCACATATTTTAGATAACTGATAAGCCCCAGCAGAAAGAAGAAGCCATAAAGCACATCTTTCCTCTCCGAAACCCATGCAACTGATTCCACATGCATAGGATGAATGGCAAACAGCAAAGCGGTAGTAACGGATATTATTTTGTTCTCTTTACTTAACCGTGATGTAAAAAGATAAACAAGGTAAATGTTCAGTAAATGAAGAATTATATTGAACAGGTGATAAGACCAAGGTTCTAATCCTGATATAGAATAATTGAAAGCCAAACTTAAAAGTGTAAGCGGGTGATGATTGCCCTGAAATGGAACAACCAGCATTTCCTTGAAATTTGAGAAACTACGAATGAGTGTATTGCCCAGCACATATTCATCATCATCCCAAATAACAAACTCTGCTTTAAAAGCAGGGAGATAAGCTAGTATAGTTAGCACAAATACAACGCCAACAGCTATCCATGGAAAGGGAATTGATTCCTTTTTAGGTTTGACAATTTTAGCAGCCTCTGCTTTTTTAATTTGCTTTTTGGGTTGAGCCATATCAATAATATCAGACTAATCAGGTTTTCAGTTTCGCAGCAAGGTTTCCGCTTAAGGAAGCAAAGCCACTTACTAAGCCACCAACGACTCCCGTAACAATAAGCAAACCAATCACACTTCCTTTCAATGGAAGAAGTTCAGCAACTTTTACTGCAAGGAGGTTATCATTAGCAGCTGAAAGAAAAAAGGCATAGCTCGACCAAAGTATGAACAAAGCAACAAAGCCCGAAAGAAAAGCAATGGATGATTTTTGTTCGTAGAAAAAACCAACTGCGAAGGCGGGTAAGGTAATAATCCACCAAGGCAAAAACCGTTCGAGCAAGGCACAGGCAGTGATAATAATAATGACAGAGAAAAAGAAATTTTTCATTTTACCGCAGGTTTAAAAGTAGATACAAATAATTTTTTATTGCCGAGTTCTTCGCCATTTGCAACAAAGTTGGCTTCATAATATTCTCCATCAGCCCATGATTTTATCATGTTGTCGTAATACTTGCTTCCGGGATTTCCTGATTGTCCGCCCGGATAAACTATGTATGCTTTCATAGCACCTTCATCTACAATCATTCTCCATGAAGGACCATTGGTGGTATTAGTAGCATTGATAACTCCTAGGTTGCCTCCGTTATAAGCATGCACACTAAAAGGAGCTAGCATAGCAAGGTGATTTACTTTCGTGTCTTTAAAAGTTCCCCAATCGCGAGGATTCAAATCATTCTTCTTCGAAGTTTCATCATCGCCATACGGTTCACTTACTTCGGTAAATTGTTTCGCAACAAGCGTGTCTTTTATGCGATGGAAAGAATTGAGAACAATATCACCTCGCGTCTCTTTCGTGGCAGTCGAATCGTTATCATAGAATTTAGAGGTGCTGTCTGATTTTAGAAACTGAACAGTAACGTAAAAGTTTGGCTGTTTCATTGGAACAGTTTTATCGAGCATTTCATCCCACAACATCTTGCGCAACTCATTCCACCAAATTTCAAAATATACAGGAGCTACTTGATTAGCGTTGTTGAAGTAGTCCCACTTGCTAATGGCTTCTGCCATTTTCCTTTCATCGGCATCAAGTTTTGTATAATCAAGAAGAGAAAGCAAAACAGGAGCCGCATCACTGGCGTGAACGTTATAATTATCGTTTTGCATTTTCTTCATGAAGTCAGCATCAATATCTTTGCCTTCGGTAAGCATTTGATTAATTCTCCGGTTGCGGTAATTTTCATACACACCAACGCCCGGATAGTAATAAGGGTAAGTAGAATCGGTAGGATGTTGATTGGCACTACTTACAAATCCGCGTTCAGGATTTTTGCTCGTTGGATTCGCTTCGTAAGGAATGAAAGTTTTCCAATCATCTTTATCAGTACTTCCATCGCTCAAATACTTGCCCTGCTCCGTTGCTTTATCGCGAATCGGAAACCTGCCTTGTTCTTTAATAGCTATATCTCCACTTCGCGAAGCGAAAACAAAATTCTGTGCAGGACATGCGTAATAATTCAACGCGTTGATGTAATCATCATAATTCTTTCCGGTATTAAAGCCATAAAATGTTTTGAATTCGTTGGAAGGTAAATGCGCTATCCAGCTCATGGCAAGATTTTTCTTGCTATCGGCAGTTCCAAAGTTTTGGTCGAACACAACAGGACCATATTTGGTATAAATAACCGTATCATCCACTTCTCCTTTTCCGCGCACAAAATATTTTTCAATTTTCTTTTCCGCTTTCAACCACTGCCCGTTCCATTCATACTCACTACGCGAATCATCTTTGAATTTAATCTTATACCAATCGCGCACATCGCGTCCACCGTTAGTTACTCCCCATGAAATAGAATCATTAAAACCAATAATCACCGCAGGTGAACCGGGAAGTGTTGCCCCATACACATTCATGTTAGGAGAAACCAAATGCATTTCGTACCAAATGGAAGGAAGCGAAAGACGAAGATGTGGGTCGTTGCACAAAATCGGTTTGCCGCTCTTTGTTTTGCTGCCGCTCACCGCCCAGTTGTTAGAGCCGGTTATTTCATCGGGCTTCTGAATCACATTCGCAAACAATTCTGATCTCTGATTGCGTATTTTTGCATTTAACTGCTTACTGCTGCTGTCTACTGCCGCTTTTTCAAAATCCCACTTCGT
>JBKJJB010000007.1:0-3612 GCA_046598235.1 Chitinophagales bacterium | reverse complement strand
CCTTTAATCAGCTGATTGAAGGTTTGGAAGGATTAACTCAACCACCACGTAATAAATTACGTGGGTTGGGTGCGGAATAAATTCCTTGTCTTTCAAATTTACCTTGTCGGTGGGTGTCCCAACCAACGAAAGAGTTCCGGCAGGTGAGACACCATCCGGCAAGAAAACCAGCAACTTGAGTTACTTAAAATAGTATTGGTTATTTATAACTAACTGCCTTTACCGCCTCAATAACTTTAGCTACCGAAGGCATATATCCTTCTACTAAGTTAGGAGCGTAGTGCACAGAAGTATCAGCAGCGCAAACTCTGCGAATAGGGGCATCGAGAAAATCGAAAGCATAACGTTGCACTCCAAAGGTAATTTCGGAGGCAATGGAAGTAAATGGCCAGCTTTCGTCAATAATAACCAGGCGGTTGGTTTTCTTTACCGACTGAATGATGGTATCTAAATCAAGCGGACGAATGGTAAGCAGGTCAATCACTTCGGCACTTATGCCTTCTTTTTCCAGTTCTTCGGCAGCTTTAAGGGCGAGCTTCATCATTTTGTTGTAGCTCACAAGGGTAACATCGGTTCCTTCGCGTTTAACGGCACACTTACCAATGGGGATAAGGTATTCTTCATCGGGCACTTCGCCCATGTCGCTATACATCACTTCGCTTTCCATAAAAATAACGGGGTCGTTATCGCGGATGGCGCTTTTCAATAAACCTTTGGCATCATATGGGTTGGAGGGAGAAATAACTTTTAAGCCCGGTACAGACGCCAAAATGTTGGTGAACATTTGCGAATGTTGCGCACCTAACTGTCCGGCAGCACCGTGCGGTCCGCGGAAAACAATAGGATTGCCAAACTGTCCCGCGCTCATGGCAAGCATCTTAGCCGAGCCGTTGATGATTTGGTCAATGGCAAGCAGAGCGAAGTTCCAGGTCATGAATTCTATAATGGGGCGGGTGCCGTTCATGGCGGCTCCTACACCAATGGCAGCAAAGCCGAGTTCAGAAATAGGAGTGTCAATCACGCGCTTGGCACCAAACTCAGCGAGCATTCCCTGGCTTACTTTATAAGCGCCATCGTATTCGGCTACTTCTTCGCCCATTAGAAACACAGAAGGGTCTCTTCGCATCTCTTCGCTCATGGCTTCGCGTAGTGCTTCGCGGAATCGGATTTTTCTCATCGGTGTAAAAATAGAAATAGATAATACGTGCGGAAGATAGTGTAAGGAAAAAAGCAAAAAAGGTTCTTCCGCTATCGGGAAGAACCTTTTACTGAAATTTTGGGTGGCTGATGGGACTCGAACCCACGACCAATGGTACCACAAACCACTACTCTAACCAACTGAGCTACAACCACCATTATTTGGGAGTGCAAAAATAATTATCTGCGCTAAATAGCGAAATGGAAGTTTAATTTTTTGAAGGATCGTTCTTTAAAATAATGGTTCTCTCTGTGCCGTTGTAAGGAGATTTTACAGGAGTGCCGCTCTTATCAAGCAGTTCTAATTTAATTTTGGTTTCACCCAAAGGCAATCCTTCTATTATGTAAGGAGCCCATTTAGTAAAGGTGAATTCGCTTCCGTTTATCGTGGCACGAACTTTATAGCCTTCGGCAGAAAGAGTGCAATTAACCAAATAGAAATCGAGCATTACCTTTTTGGTTTCCTGGTCGCCTATATATTCTCCCTTCGGGCGGCTAGAGAATAGGTGAGGAGCTTTTTCATCAAATTCTACCCGTTTAGGAATGCGGTTCATGTAATCAGCACCACGAAGTTTAGTTCCGCTGAATGTGTCGGACATAGGCACATAAAATTCTTTTAGAATGTATGCCTTCTTAGTCTTAATGCTTTCGTGGTAAGAGCGTGAAAGAAAAGCAAGTAAAACGTGGTCGCCTGCTTTAAGCTCAGAAACTATTTGCGGATTATAGGAAGCCACATAAGGAGCATTGTCCATTATAAAATGTATGTGCTGTCCTTTGGCTGAGTTGGCACACATCTTTTGATCAGCATCGGGCGTTTGTGCGCCTAACTGATAATTCTTTACCTCAAAATTGAAAGTGTCTTTGCCTTCATCCAGTGTGGCTCCATCGTCAGGACTTTTTAGCTCAAGCTGTGCTTCGGGAAATTCAGATGAACCTTTCATCTCATATATCTTAATACCATTCTTTTCGAACAAAGGTTTTTGCGTTTGAAAAGAAAGCAGGAGTAAAGCAGAGAATGCAATTGCAATAGAGGCGGTGAAATAATTTCTTTTCATTTGAAATAATTTGAATTCAAAGCTATGATAATTTATAACTTTGATTCGTAGGTTAACTTAATTTAATGCTTCGTAAACTCTCCTCAATAGCACAGCGCGTTTCACTTTCTAATCTCTCTTCGCTTCAGTTATTTCAGTTAATACGGTATGCCACTTTTATTGTTATAGGAATCGGTTTTGCAAAGCTGCAGGTATCGCTTAGTGAAATAGGAACATTTGAAACTTTTGTACTGATAAGCGGTATGGTAAGTTTCTTTTGGGTAAGCGGTATGATAAATACTATGCTGTCTGTTTACCCGAAAAAGAATGAGCAAGAGAAGAAGGAGTTGCTGTTCGGCACGTTCATTTCGTTAGCATTGTTAAGTGCAATTGCCGGATGTTTTCTTTTTCTTTTCTCTCAAAACCTCCTTTCGTTTTTAGATAAAAAAGAGGATGGAGGCATTGTCCGCCTTGTGATTATTTACCTGCTTCTTAATGGTCCTTCTTTTATAAGCGAATACATTTTGTTTCTAAATGAAAAGAAGAAGGAGATTATTTACTACGCTGTCTTCTCCTCTTTAGCAACGCTCGCTGCGGCTCTTGTTCCTGTAATACTTAATTATGGAATGGAATATTCCTTATATGGAATGATTGCTGTAGCTGCTCTCAAGTTTGTTGTTGCGCTTTTTCTGCTTAATCGCTTTGCTGCTTTTTCATTCAATTGGAACTTGCAGATAGAAAATTTTAAACTCTCGCTTCCTCTCTTGCTTTCCATTTTCGTTAGCGGCTCTGCTGAATATATTGACGGTATAATCGTGAAAGCCAAATTCGATGATGTGAGTTTTGCAGTGTTTCGATACGGAGCAAGAGAGTTACCCATCCTGCTCATTCTTGCCAATACTTTAAGTACAGCCCTTGTTCCTGCTATTGCCAAAAACTTAGATGAAGGATTAGCAGAGTTGAAGAAGAAAAGCACCCAACTGATGCACATATTCTTTCCAGTTACTATCGTATTGATGTTATCGAGCCGCTATATTTATGAATATATTTTTAGCGAGAGTTTTGTTTACAGTGCTTTAATCTTCAACATCTATCTACTCTTGATTGTTCCCAGAGTTTTATTTCCACAAACTATTCTTACAGGCATTCAGAAGACTAAGTTTTTGCTGCTTTCATCAGTGCTTGAAATTGTGCTGAATGTTTCGCTTAGTATCTGGTTAGCAGGTAAACTCGGTCTGCCGGGAATTGCCTTAGGAACTTTTTTGGCTTATCTGTTCGATAAAATCTTTCTTATTTCTATCAACTCATTTTTCAATAAAATTCCTCTTTCGAGATATTTGCAAACAAGCACGTTTTGTTTCTATTCCATTGCAGCTTGTAT
>JBKJJB010000404.1:0-2889 GCA_046598235.1 Chitinophagales bacterium | reverse complement strand
TCTTATTGGTTGGTTATCATCGCCATACTCAATAGTCACTTGGCTTTTTGCATCAGGACGCAGATACGTCATTACCTTTTTTTCTCTTCGGATGGCTGCTAATTCGCGCAATAAATTATGTGCAAGCTCCAATGGTAGCGGCATGTAGTTATCTGTTTCGCGGCTGGCGTATCCAAACATCATTCCTTGGTCACCTGCTCCTTGCTCTTCGGGTTTTTTTCTTTCTACTCCCTGATTGATGTCAGCAGACTGTTCGTGAATGGCAGAAAATATTCCACACGAATTTGCTTCGAACATATAATCGGCATTGGTATATCCGATTTTACGAATTACTTCACGCGCAATTTCCTGCACATCTAGGTAAGCATTTGATTTTACTTCACCCGCCAACACTACTTGTCCGGTAGTTACTAAGGTTTCACAAGCTACTTTTGACTGCGGGTCGTAAGCTAAAAAATGATCAATAAGTGCATCTGAAATCTGATCGGCAACTTTATCGGGATGTCCTTCAGAAACAGATTCGGAGGTGAAAAGATATGGCATGTAGTTTTTGTTTTTGTTTCATCCCGCTTATTGCGGGAAGAAGCGTGAAAATAAGAAAATGAAGTATTGTAGCAAGAGCAGTTAAAAGCTTAGCAGTTCTGCAATAGCCGCTGCTACTTTTTCTGTATTTGGTAGCATTGCTTTTTCCAAATTTTCATTGAGCGGTATAGCGGGAGTATTCACCGCTCCGATAATTTTTATAGGCGCATCTAAATTTCTAAAACATTCAGATGAAATTCTTCCTGCTAAACTTTCTGCGAAAGAATGTGTAACAGTTTCTTCGGTAAGCACTATTGCTTTTCCATGTTTTTTTACAGAGGAGAAAATCATTTCTTCATCTAAAGGGTTGAGCGTACGCAAATCCAATACTTCCACTTGTTTATCGAAATTTTTCGCTGCATTCATTGCCCAATGAACTCCCATTCCATAAGTAATCACACAAAGCGATTCTCCATTTGAAATTTTCTCTTTGCTTGCTTCTAACGCAATTCGTGCTTTGCCTAGAGGAATAATATAATCTTCATCGGGCTCAATAGTTTTTGCGAGTTCAGTTCCTTTCACTTTGCTCCAGTAAAGTCCTTTGTGCTCAAACATCACTACAGGGTTTGGGTCATAGAAAGCGGCTTTCATAAGCCCTTTCATATCTGCGGCATTGCTTGGGTAACAAATTTTTACTCCTTTAATCTGCAATACAAAACTTTCTACCGAAGAAGAATGATAAGGTCCTCCGCTGCCGTAAGCACCAATAGGAATTCGAAATAAACTTTGCACCGGAAATTTTCCATTGCTTAAATAGCAGGAGCGAGAAACTTCTGTAAATAATTGATTTACTGCAGGAAAAATATAATCGGCAAACTGCACTTCAACAATTGGTTTGCAACCAGCGGCACTCATGCCAACAGTCGAGCCAACAATATACGCTTCCATGATTGGAGTGTTGAACACACGTTTGTCGCCATACTTTTTTGCAAGCAAAGCAGCTTCGCGAAAAACACCACCGAGTTCACCTCCTACATCTTGTCCATATAAAAGTGCTTCGGGATGCTTCTTGAGAATTTCATCTACTGCATGAAGCGCAGCATCTACCATCACCACTGTTTGTACATTTGCAGGAGAGCGTTCTCCTTTTTCCTCTGTAATGGTAGTAGGCGCAAAGATGTGTGTAGTTAAATCTTCTTCGGTTGGATTTGGTTCAAGCAATGCTCTTTCAAAATCTTCATTTACTAAACTTTTCGCTTCTTCTTCTATTCTGTTTAATTCTTTGGCAGGAGCATTTTTTTCATTCAGTAAAATTTTCTTCAACTTGTTATACGGGTCGCGAAGTGCATCACTCTCCAAGTTTTCTTTAGGACGATACCATTCTTTTCTTACTCCACTGGTGTGATGATTCAGCAACGGAACTTTTGCATGAACTAGATATGGGCAGCGATGTAAGCGCACATCATTTATAATACGGCTCATAGTTTCAAAACATTCTTCGAAATCAGTTCCGTCAATGCTTTCTATTTTCAATCCTTTAAAACCATGTGCAAACTCAGTAGCATCTTGTGCGCGAATTTCTGAAGCATGTGCCGATATATCCCATTCATTATCCTGTACTAAATAAATTATCGGATAGTTATGCAACACCGCCATTTGAAACGCTTCACTTACTTCTCCCTCTGTAATAGCTCCGTCACCAAGCGAACAAATAACAATGGGGGCATCACCTTTTTTATGAATATCTATTTTCTGTTGCTCGCGGTATTTAATTCCCTGAGCAGTGCCGGTAGCGGGAATTACCTGCATTCCTGTAGCTGAAGTTTGATGAGGAATTTTTGGTAAATCAGAACGTTTAGAACTTGGATGACAATAGTATGTTCTTCCACCTGAAAAATAATCAGTCTGCTTTGCGAATAACTGCAACATTAAATCGAAAGGAGTGAAGCCGATGCCAAGCAACATGGCATCATCGCGATAGTATGGAAAAACAAAATCCTGTGGTTTTAGTTGAAAGGCAGCAGCAAGTTGGATGGCTTCGTGTCCGCGCGAAGTGGCGTGAACATATTTGGAAGTAATATCTTTTCGCTCTTCATATAATTCTGTCATCGCTTTGGCAGTACACATTAGGCGATAAGCTTTCAGAAAAATTTCTTTTGAAGAGCGCATTTGCTACAAAGAAACTATTTCACGTCAAAATCAAAAACCTTTTCGTTTTCGAGGAAACCTTCGAGGCGATCACCGATTTTTACTGCGCCTACTCCCGCAGGTGTTCCTGTAAAAATTAAATCACCGGTTTGCAGCGTGAAGAATTGCGAAGCATAAGCAATTATTTTTTCGAAAGGAAACATCATTTCATTTGTGTTT
>JBKJJB010000359.1:0-15457 GCA_046598235.1 Chitinophagales bacterium | reverse complement strand
GATTTACCCACCTATAAGCATGACCAATTTCATTTAAACTAATTATTCCCTTGCCTCTTGCTTCTTGGGGTTCGTAATATTCCAATACGCAACTTTCTCCATGTATCAACCCGGTTGCGTAGTATTCACCTGATGGATTATTGATAGAGGTAAATGCGCCAATTGTTTCTGTTTTGTCAAGTGTGTAAGCATGAAATGTAGAACCTGCCGGCAAATAGAATTTATTGAAATAAGGAAGTAAAGCTTGTGCGCCTTTGGAAGTAATTTGCACTCTCCAAACTCTATCACCATTCCCTAGTTCTGTCCAACTTCCCGCATTATCAAGAGTAACATTGGTGAAAATAGAACGCGAAAACTTAGGTAATTCACCGTTCTTCGTATCTGTTGCATCTGCTTGCCTTGCTTTTGTGAGGTTAAATTCAGGAAGGATAATTTCAGTTAGGGGAGTCAATGATTCTTCCGGAAAAGACTCGCTTGTAGGTTTAATGTTTTTGTTTGTCTGAGCGTTTGCAGAAAGCAATAACAGAAATAGAGTGGCGGTAATAATATTTTCTTTCAAAGGAGATAGTATGATGAATGAAAATAACTTTTTTGTAGTTGATGTGGTTGCGCCATTAGTAGATGAAATTTTATAAAGTAAGTTCCGTTGAAGAGAACAATGAGTGAAGAGAGTGCAATAAGCAATCCGAATGTTAAAGCGATGCAGCGATGGAAGAAAATACTTCTTATCGTCCTTACTGTAATTGTTTCTGTGTTTGTGCTTGCTTTTCTGGCTGCATGGGTTGCTGAAGACAGAATAAAAGCAATGATTGTAAGTGAGATAAACAATCAGGTTGCTGTTCCTGTAAAACTGGACGGAGGAATCAAGCTATCGTTTATTAAACACTTTCCATATGCGTCTGTTACTTTTGAGAAAGTGAGTATTGACGATAAAATCAGAAAAGGAAGTAAGAAGCTCTTGAAAGTAGAAGAAGTTTCATTCCTGTGTAACATATACAGTTTGTTTGGTAACGATATTGAGTTTTCAAAAATTGTTATTCGTAACGGAGAGCTTAATCTGTATACGAATGAAGCAGGTAAATCCAATTTCGATATACTGAAGCCGCAGAAAGAAAATTCAAAGAATGAACTATCGGTGCAATTGAAAAACGTGCAGATAAAAGGAGTGAAGTTTACTTGCCTCGATAAAACACAGGCAACCGATATTGATTTGAAATTGAAAGATGTTCAATTGAAAGGAAATTTTAAGGATAAGAATTTTGATCTTGAATCAACAGGTAAAATTTATGTAAGCAGAATATTTGCCAGCGGAGAAGAATTTCTTGTTGACAAAAACATTGCGGCTGACATTACTCTGAATGTTGACAAACTAAAACAGCGATACAATTTTAAGAAGGGAAACATTGTTGTGGAAGAAACAGCGTTCAGTATTACCGGCTTCTTTGTTTCGCTTAAAGATAAAACACAGGTTGATTTTAAGTTGCTGAATGCAGGCAAAGATATTCAGCAATTGTTTTCGCTTTTCCCGCAGAAGTATAGGCGCAATTTTGCTGGCGCTGAAGGCAGCGGTGAGTATTCCATTGTAGCCGATGTAAGGGGAGTAATCGGAAGATTCTCTCTGCCGAAAGTGAATGTAGATTTTGACCTAAAGGACAGTGAGCTTAAATTTGGCGCCTACAATAAACTGCTAAAGAATGTAAATGCCACTGCTCGCTATGAGTCAGATGAAAATGGTAACGACAAAATTATTATCAGCAACTTCAATTGCACGCTTAATGACCTGCCTTTTAATTTCAAACTTTCTTTGACTAAACTCTCCGACCCCGAATTCGACTTTTTTGCCAATGGTGTATTGCATCTTGGGGAGCTTTCATCTTTCCTTCCCGATTCGGTGGTGCAGGATATAGGTGGCACTATCACTTTCAATAATTTTCATTTGAAAGGAAGAAAAAATGATTTTATAGATGCTGAAAATTCAACACTTGTTGGTTCGGGCGATTTCAAATTGAGTGAAGTGGAATTTCGGCAAAACGGAGTTACTTATGGCAATATCAATGGGTTGCTGAAGTATGAGAACCGGATAATTAAAGCACAGAATTTTACTCTGAATTTTCTAAGTACCGATTTCGACTTTACGGGCAGCATTGCCAATCTTTTTCCATTTGTTTATAATCTGAGCGAAAAGCGGAAAGCAAATGAAGTAGTGCTGGGAATAAACGGTAAGATAAAAACTCAAACATTCAACCTTACAGGAATTCTGGAGGCATACAATAAAAAGAGCCGCCCTACGCAGCAGCAGATAGATAAAATTAATATTCGCGAGATATTCAGTATGAAGGGGAACATTGAAGTAGAGATTGGAAAATTCCTTTTTCGGAAAATGAAATTCGATGATTTGAAAACTAACCTACAGATTGCACCGGGTATTGTGCAGGTAAATCATTTAAGTACTTCAGCTATGGCAGGCGAATTGCGAAGCACCGGTTTAATTTCCTTTACTGCAGATAATGCGCTGAATTTGAAAATGGATGTTAGTGCTGTTGGATTGAACATCGCTCAGATTTTTAACCAATGCGAGGATTTTGGTCAATCTGTTCTTACAGGGAAAAATTTGAAGGGAACGATGACTGCTTCAATTGCTTTTGATGCAACCTGGAAGAACTATAAAGAGTTTGACCCTGAAACTTTTTCATCTATTGTAGATTTTAAAATCACTAATGGCGAACTCATAAAATTTGAGCCACTACGCGCGGCATCTAAATTTATCCGTATAGAGGAATTGGAAGATATTCGCTTCTCTGACTTGGAGAACACAATGAAAATAGCGAACAGCCGTATAGATATTCCTGAATTTGAAATAAAAACTTCGGCTTTGAATCTGATGTTTTTTGGTCATCATACTTTTAATAATGATGTTGACTATCATTTTAAAATCAACCTTCATAAACTGCTGGCGCAAAAATTCAATAGAAGACAACAGGATATTCAATACATTGAAAATGATCCGTATGAAGGAGTGAATTTGTATTTGACTATGACAGGAAATTTGAACAATCCAAAAATTAAGTTTGATAAATCTTCATCGAGAAATAAAATTCAAGCGGATTTTAGAAATGAAAAAACTGTATTAAGAGATTTATTAAAAAATACAACGAAGAAGATTGATGAACAAGAACAAAGGCGTGAAGACAAATATTTCAACGTTAAAGAAGACCCACAGTTTATGGACTTTGATACTAGTTCGAATTAATTACATCCAATAAAAGACATTTCGTGTTCAATCTTCTAATTTGCTAATTTGCCATCTGCTAATTTAACATGGACGTATACACCCGAAAATCCAATCTCAAACTAATCCTTCTGCTGATAGGTGTATTCATTGGTATTTCCACTGTTTTATATACCAATCATCTTGCCGGTAAAATTGCCGATGAAGAAAAATACAAAGCAAAACTTTGGGCAGAAGCTATTGCACGCAAAGCGAAACTGGTTCGATATACAAAAGAGTTGTTTACCAAACTTGCTGCCGATGAGCGAAGAAAAGTAAACGTGTATGCACAATCCACTAAGTTTGTTTTGAAAGTAGAGGATAGCGAGATGCTTACTTTCTTTAATGAGATTGTTACTTCTAACAATGATATTCCTGCCATACTTGTGGAAGAAAACGGAAATATTCTTGGTGCACGTAATATCAAACTTCCTTCTATAAGTAATTTTTCTGAACTGCCTAAGTCCATACGGTATGAGTTTTCTCTTTACCCGCCCATTCTTGTTGATTATAAAGTGAGTAAGAATTACATCTACTACAAAGACTCAAATTTGTTTACTAAGTTGAGACAAACCCTTAATGATTTGGTAGAGACTTTTATTTCGGAAGTAGTAGTTAACACAGCATCTGCTCCCGTTATTCTTACCGATGAAAAAATGAATGTACTCAACTACGGAAATATAGATTCAGCTAAAATGAATAATCCGAGCGAAGCATTAAAGATGATTAAGCAAATGCAAAGTTCGCACGAGCCGGTGGTTGCTGATTTAGGCGAAGGGGTAAAGCGGTTTATTTATTATGACGATTCTCAAACATTGAAACAGCTTCGCATATTTCCTTTTGTGCAGCTTGGAATATTCGCTGCCTTCCTGCTCATTTCCTATTTTGCTTTCAGCAATGCCCGTAGGGCAGAGCAGAATTTAGTGTGGGTGGGAATGGCAAAAGAAACTGCCCATCAATTGGGTACACCTATTTCATCGCTCGAAGGGTGGATAGCTTATCTGCGCGATTTAGAGGGAATGAAGGGCAGCGAGAAAATTCTTACTGAGTTAGAAAATGATGTGGAACGCCTGAGTTTAGTGGCAGAGCGATTTTCTAAAATCGGTTCGGTGCCGCAGCTTAATGCTCAAAGCGTGAAAGTCATACTTGAGAAAAATGTAAATTATATGCGCAGGCGCGCCAGCGATAGAGTAAAGATGAATATCTATTGCGAAGATGATTTGCAAATCAAAATTAATAACCAGCTTTTTGATTGGGTATTAGAAAATCTTTTGAAGAATGCGTTAGATGCAATGGATGGTGAAGGTGAAATAGATGTAGAAACTACTTCCGATTCAAAAAATGTTTTGATAGACATAAGTGACACCGGAAAAGGAATACCCAAAAGTAAATTTGAAACCATCTTCGAGCCGGGCTATTCAACCAAGCGCAGAGGATGGGGATTGGGATTGTCACTTACTAAACGGATTGTTGAAGAGTATCACAATGGGAAAATATTTGTAAAGCAAAGCGAAGTAGGAAAAGGCACTACCTTCCGTATTGTTCTTCCTAAATCTTAAACACGAAACATGAAATTAGATATACTCGCCATAGGCGCACATCCCGATGATGTAGAACTTGGATGCTCCGGCACGCTTATGAAACACATTGATAGAAAACACAAAGTGGGTATTCTGGATTTAACCAAAGGCGAGTTGGGCACACGCGGAGATGCTAAAACAAGGCTGAAAGAAGTAGAAGCTGCTTCAAAAATTATGGGCGTTCATGCGCGCCAAAATTTGGGTTTTGAGGATGGCTTTTTTAAGAACGACAAAGAACACCAACTTGAGCTAATCAAATTTATTCGGCTTTATCAGCCTACTGTGGTATTAACCAATGCCATACTAGACCGCCACCCCGACCACGCACGTGCCGCTCAACTGACTTACGATGCTTGCTTTCTTGCCGGGCTACCAAAGATTGAAACGAAACTTAAAGGAGAAAAGCAGAAAGCTTTTCGTCCGAAGGCACTCTACCACTATATACAGGCACTGCATATCGAGCCGCATTTTGTGGTAGATATAACCAACTATTTCGACCGCAAGCTGCAATCTATACACGCCTACAAATCGCAGTTTTATAACCCCGATAGCAATGAGCCTAAAACTTTTATTTCTTCTCCCCAGTTTTTAGAATTTGTAAAAGCCCGAGCCATTCATTTTGGTATGCCCATAGGCGCCAAGTATGCCGAAGCTTTTACTATAAATAGAACTATGGGGGTGGAGGATGTGGTGGAGTTATTGTAAAGAGGCGTTAAATTCTGCTTCTGCTTATTCATCAGAAAATATTTTACCTAGCTTTGTTTAAACAAAAATTAGAAACTATGAAGAAGTTATTGATGTTGTTTGTTCCACTGGCGGTTATTCTTTCGCTTATGTCTTTTACACCTCCTATTAAGCCTGCAAGCGAGGCTGTAGAAATAAAATGGATGACATGGAAAGAAGTGCAGGAAGCACAAAAGAAAGAACCGCGAAAAGTTTTTGTAGATGCGTACACAAGTTGGTGCGGTTGGTGCAAACGCATGGATGCCACCACCTTCTCACATGCCGAGATTGTGAAATACGTAAACAAGAATTTCTATGCTATTAAGTTCGATGCCGAAACGCGGGAGATAATACGCTTCAAAGATAAAGACTACAAATACGTTGCGCAAGGTCAAAGAGGCTACAACGAATTGGCAGCCGAAATCCTCAATGGACAAATGAGTTACCCTACTTCCGTTTACTTCGATGAAGGCATGAATCAGATATTTCCCGTTCCCGGTTATCAAGACCCTAAAACATTCGAAACTGTTTTATATTTCGTGGCAAGCAATAGTTACAAAACAGGTACTTGGGAAAAATTTCAGGCAGACTTTAAAGGCAAGGTGCAGCAATAAAAGCAATGTCACGCTAAGCCTGCCGAAGTATGACCGTCATCTTATCTTGAGCGTAGCCAAAGGATGTTGATAAACCCTGAGAAACTGTTGGTGGAACGTGAAGAATTTAATTCTGCCAAACATTTCAGATTGAAGTTCTAATAATGAATTTTTGCCACCCTTTTGAAACGTAAAGCAGGAAGCGTTAAAAGGGTTTTGTTTCTCACTAATTCCTCTTACAATAGAAAAAATGGCTGAATCAATTGACATAGTGAAGAAATCGCTTAGCAGGAAATCGTCTCCCAATACGAACGTATTAGATTACGGTAAACTTCCTCCGCAGGCAAAAGAACTGGAGGAAGCAGTACTGGGCGCGGTGATGATTGAATCCAATGCCATGACCGAAGTGGGCGACATTCTAAAGGATGAATCCTTTTATGTAGATGCGCACCAACGTATATGGAGAGCAATAAGAATGCTTTACCAAAATCAGGCGCCCATTGATTTGCTTACAGTGACCGAGCAGTTGAAGAAAAACGGAGAACTGGATGCGGCAGGCGGACCTTTTTATGTAGCCCAACTCACCAACAAAATAGGATCTGCAGCCAACGTTGAATATCATGCTCGTGTGCTGGCTGAAAAATATGTTCAGCGAATGCTCATTTCTACTTCTACCGAAATTATTAAAGACGCTTATGAAGATACCACCGATGTTTTCGAACTGTTAGATAAAGCAGAAAAGAGTCTCTTCGCAATAGCTGAGAACAATCTTAAAAGAAACTCAGTAGATATTTCCTCGCTCTTGATGACCGAGCTAAAAGAGATGGATATTCGCATGAATAATAGCGAAGACCACCTCAATGGAGTAGCAACCGGCTTTATTGATTTAGATAGACTTACCGGAGGATGGCAAAAGTCTGACTTGATAATTGTTGCGGCTCGCCCGGCAATGGGTAAAACAGCTTTCACTCTGGCATTAGCGCGCAATGCCGCTGTTGACCACAAGAAACCCGTAGCTGTTTTCTCCTTAGAAATGTCATCAGCGCAATTGGTGCAGCGTTTAATTTCTATGGAAACGCAAATTCCACAGGATGCTATCCGTAGAGGAACTTTGAAAGATTATGAGTATCAAATATTAACTTCCAAGATTGACGGATTGAAGAACGCATCTCTGTTTATTGACGATACTCCTGCCATCAACGTATTTGAACTTCGCTCTAAGTGCCGCAGGTTGAAACAGCAGCACGATATTCAGATGGTGGTGATTGACTACCTACAACTAATGAGCGGAACCGCAGAAGGTAGAGGAGGAGGAAATCGCGAACAGGAGATAAGTCAAATTTCGCGAGCCCTAAAGAGTATGGCTAAGGAGTTAGAGATTCCGGTTATTGCTTTGTCGCAGCTTTCGCGTGCGGTGGAAACCAGAGGAGGAGATAAAAAACCAATCCTCTCCGACTTGCGCGAATCAGGAGCTATTGAGCAGGATGCCGACATCGTTATCTTCCTTTACCGTGGCGAATACTACGGATTGGAAACAGATGCAGACGGAAATAATAATAAGGATGTTGCCGAGGTAATTATTGCCAAGCACCGTAACGGTCCTATTGCTACGGTTAAAACACGCTTTATTAAACGCTTCGCCAAATTTGAAAACCTCGATGAAATTGCTGCGTCCGACCAGTATCTTGAAATTCAGGATGGCAATGAGAAGAAGAAGTATAGGAAGATTTCTTCAAAAATGAATGAGGATGAAGGAGATGATGCTTCTTTCGAAAAGAGGCATAAAAAAGAAGATTTTGATGAGGATACTCCGTTCTAAAGTTTAGAGCGATTTAACTCAAACTCCATTTAATACTTTCCTTACCCTGTTGCTTAAGAAGTTCATTCGTCTTTGAAAAATGCTTACATCCGAAGAAAGCCCCACCTGAAAGAGGAGAGGGATGAGCTGCTTCCAGCACAAAATGTTTTGAATTATCAATTAGGTTTTTCTTGGCGCGCGCAAAATTTCCCCACAGTAAAAAAACAATCCCGCTTTTCTCATCTGATATCTTCTTAATCACCGCATCGGTAAAAGCATGCCACCCACAAGACGCATGAGAGTTGGCTTCACCTGCATTTACAGTAAGCGAAGCGTTCAACAATAGTATTCCCTGCTTTGCCCATTTCTCTAAGTTGCCGTGATTTGGAGGTGGAATTTCCAAATCACTTTTTATCTCTTTAAAAACATTCACTAAAGATGGCGGAGGTTTAATCCCCATCGGAACAGAAAAGCACAAACCATGCGCCTGCCCCGTTCCGTGATACGGGTCTTGTCCGAGTATCACCACTTTTAATTCATTAAAAGGAGTTAAGTTGAACGCATTAAAGATAAGCGAACCGGGAGGATATACATTCTTCCCTTTTGCTTTCTGCTCCACAATAAACTGCTTTATAAGCGGGAAATAGGGCTTCTCAAATTCTGCTGCCAGCACATTTTTCCAACTTTCTTCTATTTGAACAGATGCAGATGTTTCAGCCATGCTATAAAAATAAAAAAGCCCTTCAAAATACTTGAAGAGCTTTCTGTGACCCGGACTGGATTCGAACCAGTGACCGACAGTTTAGAAAACTGTTGCTCTATCCAGCTGAGCTACCGGGTCAGGAGGGCGCCTGCCCGTACCGAAGCGGTACGTTCGGGCGGGCAAAAATAATTTTTTCCAACTATTTTACACCTCTTGTACACTATTGAACAGAATAAAATTCTTCAGCCTTCAAATAATTTCAACAAATCAAATACTAAGTTAAGAGGAGATGCAAAACAATAAAAGCATAAGGAGAAGGAAAGTAACTCAGGATTTAGTATCCTTAACAGCGGTGTTCTTCCCGATTTTATCGGGAAGAACAAAACACCATTGTAGCTGTTGGAGTAGGGGTCGAACCTACACAAGGTCTTTAGCCATAGAGCAAATTTTGGTGGTCAATCCCCCTTTTATGTACTCTACGTTTATCAGATGTTCCTCACCCCCGAGACAGGAGGGCATGTCTGCCAAATTTCATCACCCAACAATGTTTAAGAACTATACGGCAAATATAACAGGAGGGTTTCTTTTTTGCAAGTAATTTAATGGATACGTATAAATATTTATATTTTGTTCAATAGAATGTTATATTTGGTGATATTAATTCAAAATAAACAGCAAAACATGTCTCTCAATTACGAAATTGACAATACCGATCTTCAAATTTTGAATATACTGATGGAAAACGCCTTTACTCCCTATACAGAAATAGGAAAAAAATTATTTGTAAGCGCGGGAACAGTTCATGTCAGGATGAATAAAATGGAGAAGCTAGGCATAGTGAAACCTCCGCAACTACAAATTGATCTTACCAAACTTGGTATGGATGTTACCGCCTTTATAGGTATCTACCTTATACGAAGCGATATGTATGATAAAGTAGTTACGCAGATAAAAAAGATTGACGAAGTGGTTTCGTGCAACTATACCACAGGAAATTATTCTCTCTTCCTAAAGATTGTTTGCCGCGATACACAGCATCTTCGCGAAGTACTTCACGATAAAATTCAGAAAATAGAAGGTATCAGCCGTAGCGAAACAATTATCTCACTCGATGAAAGTTTCAACCGACCTATAAAAATAAAGATTGATAAGAAAATATGAGATAAGACTTTGTCCTCAACTATTGTAGTTGGTTAAGGTTTCTTAAAAACCTGTGAAGCATTGCACTTTATCAATCAACAAGTCGTTTTCTTTATATCAGAAAATAAATTTCTTTCCTTAGCCCGTTACGGGCATCTTAGTTAGTGTGTCAGAAGTCCGCGCGTTATGTGCGGACTTCTTTTTATTAGCACTTAAACCATTTGAACTTCTCAACTTACGTTTTATGTTTGCTATCCGCATTAAAATTCAAATAAATTATAGCTATGAAAGAAGCATACATCTACGATTCAGTTCGCACTCCGCGCGGACGAGGGAAAAAATCAGGTTCCCTTTATGAAGTAAAACCTATTGACTTACTCGCAACACTTTTTCGCGCTTTACACAAACGCAATGGAGAGTTCGATACTTCGCAGGTAGATGATGTGGTGCTTGGCTGTGTAACTCCTATTGGGGAACAGGGTGGCGACATAGCAAAATTCGGTCATGCAATGGCTGGATGGAGCACTAAGGTTTCGGGGATGCAGATAAACCGTTTCTGTTCTTCGGGTTTGGAAGCCATCAATTTAGGTGCAATGAAAATTCGCAGTGGATGGGAAGAACTGGTGGTTTCGGGAGGAGTAGAATCAATGAGTCGCAACCCGATGGGAAGCGATGGTGGTGCATGGTATCTTGATCCTCAGGTAAATTCTAAGTTGGGCTTCATTCCTCAGGGAATTTCTGCTGATTTGATTGCAACCGTGGAAGGCTTTAGTCGCGAAACGGTTGACAACTATGCACTCACTTCACACAAGAAGGCAGCACATGCACGTAAGAACGGTTACTTTAATAAATCAATCGTTCCGGTACTCGACCAAAACGGACTTACTGTTTTAGATAATGATGAAACTATTCGTGAAGATGCTTCGATGGAAGCAATGAAAAAACTTGACCCGAGTTTCGCTATGATGGGCGAGTTCGGTTTTGATGCAGTAGCAATGCTTAAATATACTTCTGTAGAAAGCATTAACCATGTTCATACACCCGGTAACTCATCCGGCATTGTGGATGGAGCTGCGCTCACACTCATCGGCACAAAAGAAGCGGGTGAGAAATTCGGATTAAAGCCGCGCGCAAGAATTGTTGCAGGGGCAGTTACTTCAACTGACCCGACTATTATGCTTACGGGTCCATCTTTCTCAGCTAAGAAAGCATTGAAGGTAGCAGGCATGAATGCTAAAGACATTGACATTTACGAAATGAACGAAGCCTTCGCGAGTGCAGTTCTTAAATTTCAACGCGAAATGGATATTGATGATTCTATTTTGAATGTAAATGGTGGTGCCATTGCAATGGGGCATCCGCTGGGTGCTACGGGTTCAATGTTGTTAGGAACAGTACTCGATGAATTGGAAAGAACCAATAAGTCAACAGGTTTGATTACGCTATGTGTGGGTGGAGGAATGGGAGTAGCAACTATTATTGAAAGAATATAAACGGAACATTTAAAACTGTAAGTCATGACAGCAAATTCTCAAATTCAATCACCTATCAGTTATTCGAAAGATGCGGATAATATCGTAACCATTACACTCGACAATCCTGCCAAATCAGCCAACGTTGTCAATCTTGCTTTCGGAAAGGCATTCAAAGAAACTATAGAAAGATTGCAGCAAGAGAAAGATTCCATTCGCGGAATTATTATTGCTTCTGCTAAAGAAACTTTTTTTGCAGGTGCCGATATTGATGAAATGTTTGCAGTTAGTGATGCAAAATATTTTTACGAGCGTTCGCTTGAATTCAAAGCAGGTTTGCGCTATTTAGAAACACAAGGTAAACCGGTGGTAGCCGCTATTAATGGCACAGCACTCGGTGCGGGGTTCGAAATCCCTCTTGCTTGCCACCGCAGAATTGTAATTGATAATCCTAAAACACAAATTGGTCTGCCCGAAGTTACCCTCGGGCTTTTGCCAGGTGCGGGGGGAGTAATACGAATGGTTCGTTTGATTGGACTTCAACCTGCATTGCAATATTTAACCGAAGGCAAAAAAGTTTCTCCCTCACAGGCATTAAGCGATGGATTAGTTCATGAACTAGTAAAGGACAAAGAGGAGTTATTGGCAAAAGCAAAAGCATGGATTTTGGAAAACAAAACGGCTAAAGCGCCTTGGGATACCGATGGATTTAAAATTCCCGGAGGTTCGCCAATTACTCCAAAAGTTGCCCAAATGCTTCCGATAGCTCCTGCTGTGCTTGCTAAAAAAACTTATAACAACTATCCTGCCCCGCTTGCTATTATGAGTGTGGCTGTAGAAGGTGCTTTAGTTGATTTTGAAACTGCTTCCAGAATTGAATCGAGATATTTTGCGGGACTTGCCACAGGCAAAGTGTCGAAGAATATGATTAATGTTTTCTGGAAACAGTTGAACGCTATTAATGCGGGAAACAGTCGTCCGAAAACAGATGTGAAAGGCGATTTTAAGAAAGTAGGAGTGTTAGGTGCCGGAATGATGGGAAGCGCGATTGCGTACTGCTCTGCTATCAGCGGCATTGAAACAGTGCTGAAAGATGTTACTCAGGAAGGTGCCGATAAAGGCAAAGCGTATTCTGAAAATATTTTGAAGAAGCGTGTGAGCAAAGGCAAAATGACCAAAGAAAAAGCAGAAGGTGTATTGAATAAAATTAAAGCTACTTCCAACGTTGCTGATTTAAAAGATTGCGATTTAATTATTGAAGCTGTTTTTGAAAACCGTGAATTGAAAGCAAATGTTACTAAAGAAACCGAAGCTGTAATGGATGCTAAAGGAGTTTTTGCTTCAAATACTTCTACACTTCCTATCAGCGGATTATCAGTTGCTTCTGCTCGACCTAAAAACTTTATCGGACTTCACTTCTTTTCCCCTGCCGATAAAATGCCTTTGGTTGAGATTATTGTTGGTAAAGAAACAAGTGATGAAACACTTGCCCGCGCTTTTGATTTTGTAAAGACGATTAAGAAAACTCCTATTGTGGTAAACGATTCTCGCGGTTTTTATACTTCGCGTGTGTTTGCTACTTATGTTCAGGAAGGAATGGCTTTACTTCACGAAGGCTATAACGCTCGCTCTATTGAAGCAGCAGGATTGCAAGCCGGTATGCCAGTTGGACCGTTGGCATTAACGGATGAAGTTTCTCTTTCATTGATGGCGCATATCCGTAAGCAAACAATGGAAGATTTGAAAGCAGAAGGCAAACCCGTTCCGCAGCATTCAGCATTTGAAGTAGCAGAAAAGCTTCTGGCATTGAACAGAGCAGGCAAAGCTGCTGGTGCCGGTTTTTACGAATATCCGCAAGGTGGAAAAAAACATTTGTGGAGCGGTTTGAAAGAACTCTTTGAAAAGAAACAAGGAAACCGTGATGATGTGGACAGAATGAAAAGTGAGGAAAAAGAAATGATTGACCGTATGCTTTTTATTCAGTGTATTGAAACGGTTCGTTGTTTGGAGGAGGGTGTACTGCGCAACATTCCCGATGCGAATATCGGTTCTATTTTCGGTTGGGGATTTGCTCCGTTTAAAGGTGGCACACTTCAATTCATCAATGATTATGGTGCTAAAGAATTTGTAGCCCGTGCGAAAGAACTTCACAAAAATTACGGTGAGCGATTTGCTGTTCCTGCGTTGTTGGAGAAGTTGGCAGCAGAAGGAAAAGAGTTTTAAGTAATTTGAAGCACTAATGAGGAGTTGAAATAGTGAACTAAAGACTCAGCAGAAACTTCATGGTGTCTACTCCATCGGCATAATCCCAAAGTTCAGGGTGTTGAGTTTCTCCAAAGTAAACAGAAGAAGGGAAATCCCAAAGCGCAGGATCTTTAGAAGCAATGCACTGAATTCTTTCAGCGTCTTTTCTTAACTGAGTAGCTAAAATCTTTTCATCGTGCCAGAACTCGTAATTCAACGTAGCAATAGAAGATGCGATAGAAGTGTTTTCGATGAGCATTAGAAACTCATTGGCACGATGCGAGGTTTTATTAAGCATCAGGATGGTACGGTGATAATCGTAGTTGTTCATGAACTTGTTGTGCTCATGCAGCCATTTATATTTCTTCTCGAAAACAGGAAACAGTTGGGTAATTTGATAGCCAACAGGCACATACAGTTTAGAAATATTACGACAACCGAAACCGAAATACAGAAAAATATCATCGGCTAACTTTTGCAAGTCTTCTGCTGTTTCATGTCCGTTGAGAATGGCAACTGAGTTCCGGCTCTTACGCAAAATTTTAGGATGATTGCGGAAATAATATTCGAAGTAACGATTGCTGTTGTTGTTTCCGGTTGCAATAACGGCATCGAAATCATGGAGTTTCTCAGTTATCTCAACTTTTGAATTTATAGCTGAATCAATCTGCGAAAGCAGTTTTAAAATGAGCCAAAACAAATCATCATCTTTTGAAGAAAGTTTGATTTTGATGTTACATCCTGCTACATAGCAGCACAGAAAATCATGAAAACCAACAAGAGGAATATTTCCTGCGAAGATTAGCCCGATGGTTTTGTTTACCTGTTTAAGTTCATATCTCTTGAGCCATTCGTTTAGTTTATCTTCATTCAGCATTTCATTAATAACAGCATCAACTGCATACTGAACAAACGAGGCAACAAACCAGGGATTCTTTCTTTCGGCTGTATTTATTATATCCTTTAGTTCTTCTGATGTTTTTAATCGCTTGCCTAATTCAACTAAGTTTTCAATTTGCTTTATCATGGTATCAATTCTTCCTTTTCAGGAAGATTTAGAATGGTTGTATTATTTTGAATGCACGAAAATAGAATTGTTCGCTTTGTTGAAAAGAAACGGTTCGTCTGCATAGAATAAAATGATTCTTTAGCGTTAGTAATTTACACTATGAAAAAGAACATTGCAGTTATCACCGGAGGCGAGGCAAGTGAGCGCGGAATTTCTCTGAAAAGTGCCGAAGTAGTTTGCAAACACCTTAACAAAGACCACTACAACGTTTTTAAAATTATAATTGAAGGCAACGACTGGATTGTTGAACGCAATAATCCTGTGGTGTTGAAGATTGATAAAAACGATTTCAGTTTCACCATTGAAGGACACAAAATTACTTTCGATGCTGTGTTTATGGCATTGCATGGCACGCCAGCAGAAGACGGTAAGTTGCAAGGTTATTTTGACATGTTGAAAATACCCTATAACGCCTGTGGGGTTTTGCAGGCAGCACTTACGTTTGATAAACTTCGTTGTAAGGAATATCTTGGTCAGTTTGGTGTGAAGACTGCAAAAGCCGAATTGGTTTACAAATCACAAATCACAAATCACAAATCACAAATCCCTCTTCCTGTTTTTGTAAAGCCGAATAAAAACGGCTCAAGTTACGGAGCATCGAAAGTTACTAAGGCAGAAGATTTATCTGCTGCTATTGAGAACGCTTTTAAATATGACGATGAAGTTTTGGTAGAAGAATTTATTGAAGGAACAGAGATAACAAACGGAGTGATTCGAATAGATGGTAAAATAACCGCCATGCCTATTACTGAGATAAGAAGCAAGAGTGAATTCTTTGATTACAAAGCGAAGTACGAAGGCAATTCTAAAGAAATAACACCTGCTGAAATTGATGGAGCGCTTACAAAGAAAATTCAGGCGACTTCT
>JBKJJB010000208.1:0-3910 GCA_046598235.1 Chitinophagales bacterium | reverse complement strand
CTTTCCAACTCAAAATTTTCATACACATCATCAAGGTAATGAATGTAATCTTTAATTTCGTTCAGGCGGTCTTCTCTTGTCATCCAGGTAGCACCTACTTTCCCGCCTGTACCTTTCAGGTAAAAACGGTTTAAAGCTTCAGGTGCAATAAAGAAAATTTCTTCCGTCAGCAATGGTTCAAATTGTGCGAGAAATTCTTTTACATCATATCCCCATCCATGGAGCACAAACCAAACCTGTTTAGTCTTCGCTGTAAATTCTCCCAATGTGAAAAAGCGGGCTGTTTTATTAACGATGATGTGGTTCTCTTTCATTGTTTGCGTTGAGAATGTAAATAAAGCGCAATTGAAGAAGAGCGAAGAAAGAGAAGAAACACTAAAGGCATAGCAGCAATATTATAATGTTGAGGGATCCATTTCCAGCCTAATAACAGCACAATCATTACTAAAGCGGTTATCCCAAAGTAATATTTCATCCATTCTGCTTTTTTCTTTTTGAGTAAGAAGAATGAAACAATAAGATGAGAGGGTATGAGCCAAAACAAATTCAGGTTTTCAGGAACAGAGTAATGAGAACTAAATAACCACAGAGAAAGAAATAACGAGCCGAGTAACCCTACTGAGAAGAAAAGAATAAAATCAAAAGAAAAATAATGCTTCTTCTTTTTAATTTCAATAAACCACAGTGCCATTCCGATAAATACTAAAAGCAAGCTGAGATAAATAGGGCGAAAAGGAACTTTAATAACCGGTGGAGGAAATTGAAGAAGAATATCTTTTTTAATAACAAGTGGTTTCCCATCCAGGGTGGCGCTTTCAAAATACTCCGCTAAATAATCGGGAAGAAAGGTTTGACTGCGGGGAGTGGCCGCAACTTCGCAAGGCATACCGAGTATTAAATCAAAACCATAATCCACCCACGGACGATTACCAACATAAACCCTCAGCATATCGTGCATGGTTTTATCTTTTTCAAACCCTGCATTTTCTGTATGATACTGAATTCTATTACCTAAAATATTTTCAAACACATCGCGAATACGTGTGGCGCAATTATCCCAAAAGAAATCGTAATAGTATTCGCGATTTTGCGGCAAAGCATTGTTATAGAGAAAAGCAAATATTTTTACTTTGTCTTCTGTATTCAAGTTTAATTCCTGTTCGATTACGCTGCGCTTCTCGTAAGTATATTGATAAATGAAATCATAATACCGGTCGGTAGAAACCATGTAGCGCATTTTGCCTTTTAAGAAGTTGGTATAAAAACCGGGCTGCGCAAAATCGAAAGTGCCGTAGTTGAACACTACATCAAAATCATTTTTAAAATCAGTAACACGAATACCATTATGCCCGAATGCCGAATACAACTCTTCACCGGGTGAGCAAGTAAGCAGCGTGATGCGTGATGAATCAGAGAGATCAATAGCTTTTGTGGGAACAAAAAGCAAAAGGCAAAAGGCAAAAGACAAAAAGAAAAATTTTGTATTTATCGTCATCAGTTCAGCATGGGATTTTCAGGATAACTCGCCATAGTACTGTACACTCCTCCCATCCCAAGCATTACTTCTTTCCAAAGTTGATTAAAATCTGATTGAAAAATGTATTGTCTTTTAGCAGGCGATACAATCCATGAGTTCACTTTCATCTCTTCCATCAATTGATTAGGCGACCATCCCGAATAACCGAGATAGAAACGGATTTCGTCCGGCTGAATTTCTCCTGCGCTCATCATCAGTTTCATTTGTTCGAAGTTTCCTCCCCAATACAAACCCTTAGCAAGTTGAAGACTATCTTCAATTTTATTACCAAGCGAATGAAGAAACTGAAGTGTATCTGTTCCTATAGGACCGCCAAGAAATACTTTCCCTTTGAAAGGAGGAAATCCTTCCACTACATCATTCAGTCGTAAATTCACAGGTTTGTTTAAGATAAGACCTACAGTGCCATCCTCTTCGTTATGCTCACACACAAGCACAACAGTTCTTTTGAAGTTTTCATCAAACATAAAAGGCTCAGATAGTAAAAGCTGTCCCGCTTTTATTTCCTTATCCTTTTCAAATTCATAACTCCAAATTTTTTCATTATCGCTCATAACACATATATACGAAAGCAATGATAAAAAAAAGAAGCAGTTAAAAATTTTAACTGCTTCTTACTATGATAGATGAAATTAGTATCCCTTTATAACTTAATCAACTTATGTGTAAAAACTTTGGTGTTAGAATTTATGCGAATCATATAAATACCGCTGGCAACATGAAGGCTAATCTCTGATTTCAAATTTATGATTTCCGATTTATAAACTAATCTTCCGTTATCATCAAAAATTTCGACATCGCCTCCCATTAATCCATTACCTACTTCTAAATTCCAGTAACCACTCTCCAACGGGTTAGGATAAATTCTTACCACTTCTTCTTTGCCTAAACTAAAGATGCCTGTTTTTATAACACTTACTTTAGTAGATGTAGCCCGACACCCATTAGTATCGGTAACTACAATAGAATAATCGCCTGTTTGCGGTGCTATATAAATATTGGAAGTAGCACCCGGAATTAAATTGTTGTTATAGTACCATTGATAAGTAATCGCATTGTATGCAGTTAATGTATCGCCATTTACGCTTATGGAAACAGGGGGTGATGGATAAACACTTAATGGAATACGGTTAGATGATGCCGTACAAGTATTGGCATCTGTAGCAGTTACATAATAATTGCCTGCCTGCTTAGCATATATACACTGTGTTGTTTGCCCGGTATTCCAGCTATAAAATGTGTAAGTACCCGTAACACATATCTGGGCACTATCACCGGAGCATATTAAACTATCGGTAGTAACTATTAAGGCTGGAGTTACAGTGGAAGAATTGACCACTATGCTTGCAGTGGCAGTACATCCTCCGCCATCGCCCACAGTTACAGAATATGTTCCTGCTGCCACATTGGTAATACCTGAAGAAGTTCCACCAGTACTCCACAAATAAGTAAAAGGTGCTGTACCGGTAGTAGTAGTCACACTCGCTGCGCCATTACTATTTCCACAGGTAGTATTGATAGATGCTGGTGAAAGAGTAACACCGCCTGCTGAGATTACTGAAGCAACGGCAGTGGCAGTACAGTTTCCACTAGTTACAGTTACGGTATAAGTGCCTCCTGAAACATTTGAAATGGTTGCTCCTGTTTCTCCATTGCTCCACAAATAAGTAAACGAGCCATTGCCTCCGCTTGGTGTTGCAGTTGCCGATCCTGTGCTGGTGCATCCTGCATTGGTAGTAGAAACCGATGTAGAAACCGAACCTGTAGAACCAACAGTTACGCTTGCTGTAGCTGTGCATCCCGCACTTGTTACGGTTACAGTATATGTTCCCGCTGCAATGTTTGAAATAGTTGCGCCTGTTCCTCCGTTACTCCACAAATAAGTGAATGAACCATTACCACCGCTTGGTGTTATTGTTGCTGAACCGGTTGGTGAACATCCAGCATTGGCTGAAGAAGTTGTTGTGGTAACTGCGCCTGTTTGATTTACCGTTATGCTAGCAGTGGCAGTGCAATTTCCGCTGCTAACCGTTACTGTATAAGTTCCTCCAGTTACATTCGAGATGGTTGCGCCTGTCCCGCCATTACTCCACAGATATGTAAATGAACCCGTTCCGCCTGATGGAGTAATGGTAGCTGAACCATTACTTGCACCGCAAGTTGCATTTGACGATGAAGTAGTATTTGTAACCGAGCCGGTTTGACTTACCGCCACACTGGTAGTAGCAGTGCAGCCCGCACTTGTTACAGTCACCGTATAAGTTCCCGCTGCAACATTCGAAATAGTTGCTCCTGTTCCTCCGTTACTCCACAAATAAGTGAATGAACCATTACCACCGCTTGGTGTTATTGTTGCTGAACCGGTTGGAGAAC
>JBKJJB010000156.1:0-8268 GCA_046598235.1 Chitinophagales bacterium | reverse complement strand
GGTCATCATGGAGAGGAAAGTGTAAAACAACTTTGGGATGGCGGAGCATCGCCCTTCAAAATAGGTTACGGGAAAGTAATGATGTGGTATTTTCTTATTTCCGATACGTTCACTTTTGCATCGTTTCTTATTGCTTATGCGTCATTGCGTTTTACCCAAGCGGATAACTGGCCCAAAGCAGCGGAAGTATTCGCTTCCATTCCTATTCATGGCTTCGATACACTTCATCTGCCTTTGGTATTTGTAAGCTTTATGACCTTTCTCTTAATTGCCAGTTCTTATACAATGGTTCGTGCAGTGCAGGAAGGCTATCTGATGAACAAGGATGGAGTAGTAAAGTTTCTTATCCCTACTATTATATGCGGAGTTGCGTTTCTTGGTTGCCAGTATTTAGAGTGGACTCACTTAATTCATGATGGTATGACTCCCACTACGGCTTCTGCTACTACAAAAATTCAGAACTTCGGGCAGTTGTTTTTTGTGATTACGGGCTTTCACGGGATGCACGTATTGGGTGGTGTGGTATTGAATATTTGGCTGGCTGTTTCGGCTGCCAATGGTAAATTTGATAAAGTAGGGCATTATGAAATGGTAGAAAAAATTGGTCTTTACTGGCACTTTGTTGATTTAGTTTGGGTGTATGTATTCCTTTGTTTCTATCTCCTTTAATTTGCATTACGAAAACGATTAACTAATAACCATTAACTTCAAGATATGAACTTTGATGAACCCGTACAAGGACACTTACATTGGAACGAAAGCGAATATGCCGATAGTCGTAAAGATGTTTTAAAGACTATCATTATTCTTTCTGTAGTAACAGTAGCAGAGGTTGGTATTGCCATAGGATACGATGAACTGGTAAACGATGGTGGTAAATTCAAATGGGTTATTAATTTGGTAATGGCAATTGCATCTATTATAAAGGTGTACTACATTATGGGAACCTTCATGCACTTAAAGCATGAAAAAAAATGGTTTATCATCACCGTATTTACACCTTTCGCATTTTTGGTTTGGGCAATTATCGCTTTTGCTTATGAAGGCGCAAGCTGGCACATGATGCGTGGTTGGCTCAACATGTTTTAATTCTCTAAATTTTTCAGATATCGTAACGGCAGATTTTCAAGTCTGCCGTTTTTTATTTAGGGGAGAAAGGGCTTTCTACATTTTCTACATAAATATTTGGAACTCTGTTAGTAAATTCTACTTTTGCAGTCCCTTTTTTAAAACGGACGGTTGGGAATCGTCCAAAAACTTAAATAATGAGCCAAACAAAATACTCTCCGCGCCTCGCGAAGCGTTTCCAAGATGAGATTGCACCTGCCCTGATGAAGAAGTTTAATTACTCTTCTGTAATGCAGGTTCCCCGCTTAAAGAAAATATGCCTCAATCAAGGCGTTAATGGTGCTACTTCCGATAAAAAATTAGTGGATATAGCAGTAACTGAAATGACTGCTATTGCTGGACAGAAAGCAGTAGCATCTCATGCACGTATCGCTATCTCTAACTTCAAACTTCGCGAAGGAATGCCTATTGGCTGCCGCGTTACATTGCGTGCCGAAAGAATGTTCGAATTTCTTGACCGTCTTGTTTCTGTGTCGTTGCCACGTGTTCGTGACTTCAAGGGAATAAACAATAAAGGCTTTGATGGCAGAGGTAATTATACGCTCGGTATTAAGGAGCAAATCATTTTCCCTGAAATGGAAATTGACAAGGTTACAAGAATCAACGGTATGGATATTACCTTTGTAACTTCTGCACAGACAGACGAAGAAGCTTATGCTCTTCTTGAAGCATTCGGAATGCCTTTCAAAAAAGAAACTAAAGAGGCTAAATAAACCTGAAACAATAAACAATGGCAAAGAAATCAGTTGAAGCTCGTCAGCGCAAAAGAGAAAGACTCGTAAAAAAATATGAGGCTAAAAGAAAAGAATTGAAAGAAGCAGGCGAGTGGTTGTTGCTCGACAAACTGCCTAAGAACAGTTCGAAAGTAAGATTGCGCAACCGTTGTGCTCTTACAGGCAGAGGAAGAGGATTCATCCGTATGTTCGGTGTATCGCGTATCAAATTCCGCGATTTAGCGACTGAAGGTAAAATTCCGGGAGTAACAAAATCATCTTGGTAAACTCAATAACTATTAACTAATTAACTAATAAATTTTCCAATGACAGATCCTATTTCAGATTTTTTGACAAGAGTAAGAAACGCTCAACAAGCAGGTCATCGCTTACTAGAGATTCCTGCTTCGAAAACAAAGAAGAGAATTACAGAAATACTTTACGATAACGGTTATATCCTCAAGTATAAATTCGAAGATACTGCCGACAATCAGGGAGTGATTAAGATTGCCTTGAAGTACGATGCAGGAACTAAAGCACCGGTAATCAAGAATCTGAAAAGAATTTCTACTCCGGGCTTACGTCAGTATCGCAGTTCATCTGAATTGCCAAGAGTATTAAGCGGATTAGGAATTGCCATCGTCTCTACTTCTAAAGGAGTAATGACTGAGAAAGAGGCAAGAGGAAAAGGAATTGGAGGAGAAGTATTGTGCGAAGTATTTTAATTCCAGAATAACGATTAACTAATAACGATAATTAAAAGATTATGTCAAGAGTAGGAAAAGCACCCATTACACTTCCCAAAGCAGTTACTGTAGAAGTAATGAGCGGTAATGTGGTGAAAGTAAAAGGTCCGAAAGGCGAAATGTTTCAGCCTGTTGACCGTGATATTACGATTAAGACTGTTGATGGAGTATTGACTGTTGAGAGACCAACTGAGCAGAAGAGACACAAATCTCTTCATGGAACTTACCGTGCATTGATTGGTAATATGATAAAAGGAGTTTCAGAAGGATACACTACACAACTTGAGTTGGTTGGGGTAGGTTACCGTGCAGATGTGGTAAAACAGGTGCTTACTTTGTCGGTAGGATATTCTCACCCGGTAGTTGTTTTATTACCTACAGAAATTAAGGCATCAGCTAAACAGGATAAAGGACAGAACCCGATTGTAACGCTTGAAACATTCGATAAGGATTTGCTTGGGTTAGTATGCGCTAAAATTCGCGCTATCAGAAAGCCGGAACCATACAAAGGAAAAGGTATCAAGTTTGTAGGTGAGCAACTGAGAAGAAAAGCAGGTAAGAGTGCTTCTAAGAAAGCATAGTGAATTAAAAAGTCAATAGAAAAAAGTTAATAGTTAATAGTAGATACAGAAATTCATTTCACAATTAATCATTAACTAATAACCAATAACATTTCAGACATGGCAGCAACTAAAGAAGCAAGAAGAAAGAAAATAAGAAGCAGAATACGCGGTAAAATCCGTGGTACTGCCGAAAGACCAAGATTGAGCGTGTTCCGCAGCAATAAGGAAATGTATGTGCAGCTTATCAACGATGATAACGGTACTACTTTAGCTGCAAGTTCAACACGCGATAAAGATTTTAGCCGCTCGGGAAACAAAGCTGAGCAGAGCAAAAACGTAGGAAAATCTTTGGCTGCTAAAGCGGTTGAGAAAGGAGTAAGCATGGTGGTGTTTGACCGTGGCGGATACCTTTATCACGGAAGAGTTAAAGCAGTAGCAGAAGGCGCGCGTGAAGGCGGATTGAAATTCTAATTGATAAATAGTTCAATACTTATAAATGGAAAAATTAAACGTTCAAAAGTTCAAGGCGAGCGAACTCGAATTGAAAGAGAAAGTAGTAAACATCCGCAGAGTAACTAAGGTTACTAAAGGAGGTCGTACTTTCAGTTTCTCGGCAACTGTAGTAATAGGCAACGGCAATGGTATTGTTGGCGAAGGTCTTGGCAAAGCAAGAGAAGTGCAGGAAGCTATTCAAAAAGCAATTGATGATGCTAAGAAGAACTTAGTGAGTGTTCCGGTTTTCAAAGGAACTATTCCTCACGTTCAGTTTGGTAAGTTTGGTGCTGCGCGTGTAATGTTGCGCCCTGCTTCTCACGGAACAGGTGTAATTGCCGGAGGTTCTATGCGTGCGGTGTTGGAAAGTGTGGGTATTAAAGATGTGTTGGCAAAATCGCAAGGTGGTGCAAATCCGGCTAACGTTATTAAAGCAACTTTGGATGCACTTAGTAAATTGCGCGATCCTTATACTGTTTCAAGAAATAGAGGAGTAGCAATGGACAAAGTGTTTAAAGGATAATTGAACTAGACAAACCAAAGACAATGGGAAAGATAAGAGTTACAAAAATTAAGAGCGTAATCGAAAAAGACGAGCGCCAAAAGAGAACCATCCGCGCGTTGGGCTTAAACAAAATAAGCTCAAGCAATGAATTGGAAAACACTCCATCTGTTGCCGGAATGATTCGCAAGGTTCAGCATTTAGTGAAAGTTGAACAACTGTAAATAGTAAAATTTAAAACTTAAGAAATGGAATTATATAATCTAAAACCTGCAGCAGGTTCTACATCAACAAAAAGAAGATTAGGAAGAGGACAAGGTTCTACCGATGGAGGCACTGCAGCAAGAGGTCATAAAGGAGCGCAGTCGCGTTCGGGTTATTCTCAAAAGCTTGGCTTCGAAGGAGGTCAAATGCCTTTGCAGAGAAGAATGCCGAAAATCGGATTTAAGAACTACGGACGTGTTGTATACACTGCTTTAAATCTTGAAAAGATTGAGCACATCATAGCGGAGTATAAATTAAAGGAGATTACAGTAGAGAATCTTCGTGAGAACGGATTGCTTCCTAAAAGAGCGTTGGTAAAAGTATTAGCCAGCGGTGAATTGAAAAGTAAAGTGAACGTAAGCGTTCATGCCATTAGCGAATCAGCTAAAGCGAAAATAGAAAGCCTCGGAGGAACAGTAACTATTGTGAAAAAATAAATGGATAAATGGAATAATGGATGGTTGGATGAATGTTGTAGTAACCATCTTTCTTTTGCTCTAATTCCAGCTATCCAATAATCCAACATTCCAATAAAAAACCATGAAACTATTTCAGAAACTAAAAGAGATTTGGAGTATAGAAGAACTTAGAGAAAGAATTCTTCTTACTTTAGGTCTTATTGTTATTTATCGCTTAGGAACTTACATTACGCTGCCGGGTATTGACCCAACAGCGTTGGAGAATGTAACTTCACAAGGGAGCAGCGGTATCCTTGGATTGGTGAACTTATTTGCAGGAGGTGCCTTTGCACGTGCATCTATTTTTGCGTTGGGTATCATGCCTTATATTTCTGCATCTATTGCCATTCAGTTGTTGACGTTGGCTATTCCTTATTTCCAGAAATTACAGAAAGAAGGCGAAAGCGGACGAAGAGAATTAAATCAGTATACTCGTTTACTTACTATCGTAGTTACCGGATTTCAGGCAGCGGGTTATGTAGTTTACTTGCGCAATGCAGATGCTTCGGCTGTTGTTCCTGTTTTATCGCCATTCCTTTTTTCTATTTCAACGGTAGTTGTACTTACAGCAGGAACTTTATTTGTAATGTGGATGGGAGAAAAAATTACCGATAAAGGTATTGGTAATGGTATTTCACTCATTATCATGATTGGTATCTTGGCGCGTTTCCCCGGTTCTATTCTCGAAGAATTTTCATCGCGTTTAGCTAAAGGCGGTTTAATTGCTTTTGTAATTGAAATGGCTTTCTTGGTTGTAGTTATAGGTGCTTGTATTCTTTTGATTCAGGGAACCAGAAGAATACCGGTGCAGTATGCAAAGAGAAATGTAGTTCAAGGTGGCAAGATGATGCAGTCGGGCGGAGTTCGTCAGTATCTACCTCTTAAACTGAATGCTTCGGGAGTTATGCCTATCATCTTTGCGCAGGCAATTATGTTCCTTCCTGCAACAGTGGCACAGTTTATTCCGGGCTTCGATTCTAACAGCAGTTTCCTAATTGCTTTCAACGATATTAAATCTGTACCATACAATCTTACCTACTTCATTTTGATTGTGGCGTTTACTTATTTCTATACTGCTTTGATTGTAAACCCGACACAGATTGCTGATGATTTGAAACGCAATAGCGGGTTTATTCCGGGGGTAAAGCCGGGCAAGAAAACCGAAGAGTTTATTGACTCGGTTATCTCCAGAATCACCTTGCCGGGTGCTATCTTCTTAGGCATTGTAGCTATTATGCCTGCTATTGTAATGTTGTTTGATGTGAACCAGGGGTTTGCATTATTCTTTGGAGGTAGCTCTATCTTGATTATGGTGGGCGTGGTGCTTGATACGTTAGCAACTATCGAAACTTATCTATTAAACCGTCACTATGATGGTTTAACTTCATCAGGCAGAATAAAAGGAAGACAGGGATTTGCTACTGCAGGTATGTAAACCCCTAAATCCCCTAAAGGGGACTTAAAGGCAAACAGCCCACTTGTATTTCTGTATTCAAGTCCCCTTTAGGGGATTTAGGGGTTATGGCAATCAAAATAAAAACATCCGAAGAAATTGAAATCATTCGCGCTAACTGCGTGTTGCTTTCTAAGGCAATGGGCGAAGTTGCCAAAGCAATTAAAGCCGGCACCAACGGGTTGGCGTTGGATAAACTTGCCGATGAATACATTAACGACCACGGAGCAAAACCTTCTTTTAAAGGATACCATGGTTTTCCGAATGCGCTTTGCATTTCGATGAATGATGAAGTAGTACATGGCATACCTACCGCTGTTGCTTATAAAAGTGGCGATATTATTTCGGTGGACTGCGGAGTGTTTATGAATGGCTATCATGGCGATATGGCTTACACCTTCGGCATTGGAGATGTAAAGCCTGCTACGCTTCAGCTTTTAAAAGTAACTAAACAATCGCTCTATCTCGGTATTGAGCAGGCAACAACCGGAAGGCGCACAGGCGATATTGGCTTTGCGGTGCAGGATTACTGTGAGAAAACGAACCCATACAAATGTGTGCGCGAATTAGTAGGACATGGTGTAGGAAGAACCTTACACGAAGACCCGCAGGTGCCTAACTACGGACGAAAAGGTGATGGTGCCAAGTTGCCCGAAAACTGTGTTATCGCTATTGAGCCAATGGTGAACCTCGGAAAAAAAGATGTTTACACTAAGCGCGATAAATGGACCATTGCCACTCAAGATGGAACTCCCTCCGCTCACTTTGAACATACGGTATTAGTAAAATCGCCCAAAGCCGAAATACTCACTTCTTTCGAGTGGATTGAGAAGGCGGTGAATGAGAATGTGGCGGTAGTAAAAATTTAGGGGGCTAAATTTGATTAGTCTGCCAATTCAGTTTACCAAACTGTAATCCTGTACTAATACATTGGCAGATAGTTTTAAGGTTTCGGTTAAATTACGAATCATATCCACCGTAAGTTTTCTGCGCTTGTTGAGTACTTCTGATACACGGCTTTTACTTCCAAACACTTCGGTAAGGTCTGCTTGTTTCAGGTTCATTTCTTCCATTCTTATTTTAATGGCTTCTATAGGGTCGGGTGCATCAATAGCATAGTACTCGTTTTCATAGTTCTCAATAAGAAGTGAAAGAATTTCCGCTTCGTCTCCTGCAGAGGTATTTGATTTGGCATCGAAAATTTTTTCCATCCGAAGCAGTGCCTTTTCGTAGTCTGCTTTTGTTTTAATAGGTTTTATACTCATGGTTTTATTTTAAATGGTGGCTGAATTTATTTTATCATACTGTTTGTGAGTTCCTATAAAACGGATAAAAACCCACTGTCTTTCATAATTGATTTTTACCACCAACCGATAATCATTTCCTTTAATGTTAAACACTACACGGTTATCTGCAATAATACTGGCATTGGCGTATGTTTTCTTTACATCATTAGGTGATTTCCACTGTGCTGCGCTTGCTGTTTGATACCATGTTTTAAGGTACTGTTCGCAATCGCGATGTTTTCCCCAAAACTCATGTAATGTTCTTTTGGCAATAATTCGTTTCATCTTTCAACGCAGCAAAAATAATAAAAGTTCGCAATTTGGGAACTTCCATTTTAAAGAATAGGGTGGGTTTGTTTTGCGAGAATTTAACCTACCTTTATCTCAAACACACCACCCGTGAAGAAACACCTACTCTCACTCGCCTTTACTTTTAGCTTTCCTGCCCGACTGCGTTTGATGCTAACATTGGCAGGCGGGTTACTTTTCACTTTTAGCGCGCGTAGCCAGTGGGTAAGTATACCGGATACTAATTTTGGAACATGGTTGAATACAAACGGCTACACCGCCTGCTTACAAGGTAATAGCCAAATTGGTTGGCAGATGGATACGAGTTGTCCGGCAGTTGTGAATGCAAGAAGTGTCTATTGCAGCCATGCCAAC
>JBKJJB010000144.1:0-3885 GCA_046598235.1 Chitinophagales bacterium | reverse complement strand
ATGTGATTTTTCATTTCATCTGTGTTCTCTGGCTGATAGAAAGATTTGTTGCTAATGAAAGAGCTATAAGTGTTTTCACTTTTTTCTTTCGATAAAACAAAAAAGGCAGCGCCTTCTCCTGCTATTACGCCACTCTCCTTCTCTCCATAAATATCTAAGTTGCTGCAAGGTTCCTTTCGCAGTTCGTTGGTCTTCTTCATGGCTGCATACTTGTAATCGCTTACTTCATCATAAGCACCAACAAGTATGTTGTCGAAATTTTCCAGTGCCAATAGTTGTGCATCCGTCAAGGCACTTTCAAATGAAAACCCTTTATGCGAAAAAGTATTGTTGTGCGAAAAACATTTACATAGTAAAGCAATATTAGAGCTAACTGTATTGTGTGTTGACTGAATAAAAGTTGTAGGGCTTACGATGGTTTCATCTACTTCAATTAAACTCTTCAAAAACTTTTGAGAAACTTCAGGCAAACCAAGAGCAGTTCCTGTAGAAATAGCACCGGGAACATCAATTCCTGCATCCTTCAAAGCAATCATTCCCGCAGCGGTTCCGTATTTCATTAATCGTCCCATTCTGCGAAGAGAACCTGCATCGAAGAACTTTGAGTAATCGGCATCTACACATGCCAAACGGTTAATTGTATACTCTTTTACTTCCGGCAGAAAAACAGAGTTATCGAAAGTATGTTGAGGCGAAATGCAGCCAATGCCGTTTATATACAATTTCATATTGTTTGATTACACCGATAACAACAAACTGATTACACCGATAATACAGACAAAGCCAATCTGTGTAATCAATGTATTCATCTGTGAAATCATATTTCTAATGCTTTTGAAAAGATGACTGATGAACAATTACCCCCAAACCCAAATGAATTACTCATTACATGATTTACTTCGATGTTTTCTATCAATTCTGTTACAGGAACAAAATCAAGTTCTTTCATTTTAGTTTCAAAACGCAGATTCGGAAAAACGATTCCGTTTTCGATGCAAAGAATAGAAAATACTGCCTCAATACCTGCACATGCACCAAGTGTATGCCCTGTATAAGGTTTGGTTGAACTTGCCCTTGGCACTTCACCGAAAATGCGTTGCACAGCCATTCCTTCCGATAAATCATTATTGGGTGTGCCTGTGCCATGAAGATTGATGTAATCTATTTGCTTAGCCGAAAGACCGCTCATTTCAAGTGCGCCCAGCATGGCAAGAAAATTTCCTTTGCCTTCAGGTGAAGATGCTGTTTGATGAAAGGCATCGTTAGCATTTGCATAACCGCTTAAAATAGTTGTTGGTTTCTTCGCCAATGTTGCCGCAACCTTTTCGGAAACAAGAACAACATAGCCTGCGCCTTCGCCTAAGTTCAAACCTTTTCGGTTTTCGTCATAAGGAGTGCAAGGAGTTATATCCAAAATCATTAAAGAATTAAATCCATTTAATGTAAATCGGCTCATGGCATCGCAACCACCGGCCACTACAATATCTAACTGATTAGATTTAATCAATCGCGCACCATATGCCATTGCATTGGCAGATGAAGAGCACGCAGTGCTGATAGTTGTAATGTGATCTTTTATTTCCAGTTGCTTAGCCACTAACTCTGTAATGTAGCCGGCATCATAAGGGTCTTCCTCTATCAGTTTATCGGTGTTATCATCCTCTAAATAATATTTGTAAATAGTTTCGGTTTTGTCCATAGCGCCAACGGTGTTGGCAGAAATAAAACCGGTTCTCCATTTTTTAAAATCAGGAATGTTGGCATCGGCAACTGCCTCTTTAGCGGCAATTAAACTCAATAAGGCTGTGCGTGGTTCACTGCTACTTAAGCCACAAAGTTGCGCCAATTGTTGGTTGGTTAATTTTACTTCGGCAGCCGGAAGTGTTTCGGCATAGCGGGTTTGTAGAATTGTAATTTTGGAAACACCACTTTTCAAACTTCGTAACGATGCATAATTTTCTGCCACATTGTTTCCAATGGCACTGATTGCGCCTTTGCCTGCGATGTATATCTGCGCGCTCATGGGTGATTGGGATTGGTTAATGAGTGATTAGTTAATTGGTTAATTAGTGCTTCTGCTTTATTTCTGTATTTACAAATCACTAATCAACTGTTCTACTGATCACTTTTTGTGCTCGGTAATATAATCGGCAATAGATTTTACGGTTTTGAAAACCAGTGGACCATCTTGCGGATTAGCCAATTTTATTCCGTATTTCTGTTGAAGCAGTACGATTAGTTCCAAGGCATCAATGGAATCAAGTCCAAGTCCTTCTACAAACAACGGCTGGTCATCGCCAATATCTTCCGGTTTTAGATGTTGCAAATTCAGTTGCTCTATAATTTGCACTTTAAGCGTTGCGATGAGTTCACTCATAATCCTTGAAAATTTTTACTGACGTTTACAGAGTTGTGTATTTCTAAATTTTCTTTTCCTGTTTCTGCTAAACAAAAAAATGCTTCTGCTTTTCCATTGTAATAATCTGCCCAGCCCGAAAGACAGGATTTAATTTTCTCCGTTTCAAAAAGAGTATTCACATAATCCGTTTGAAACGATACGTCAAATATATCAAAAACGAAACATGCTGTTTCGCCCTTAATGCTGTGGCGGATGCAGACTTCGCCAATAAGAACATTGGGCAACGTGTAAACAAAAAGCGAAGGACTTGGTGCGGTAGCAATACTTGCTTGGTATTTAATATCGGTATCTAAACTGCTATTGGCACTACTTAAAACAATTCCGATTTGTTCTGGCTCATAGTTATCGTTTAGCTTTTGTGTGCGCAGTAAAAGATCCGAAGCAATAAAACCTGTTTTACACAGGTTATCCATCTTAAAAAATTTAGGATAATTGATTTGAAAGTGGTCGTAAGCGGCTTGAAGAAAATCGAGTGCTTTTGATTCTTTATTTTGAAATACCACTTCGCCATTCAATATAATTTGATTATTGCGAAGCAAAATGTAAGAGGAAATAGAAGGTTTAATTTTCATTCAATTCACTTTCCTCTAAGTCTTTCAGTTTTTTACCAACTGCAATTAAGCGCACCATACGCTTAAGGTAAGTGCTGTGATTTTTTACATACGGGTTTTCTAAATCCCAAACATAACCCGCCAACACCGAACAGATTTGGCGAATTACTTCCTGATTCCGCTCTTCAGCAAAAAATATTTTTTGAAGTGTGCCATCATACCACGCCATTACGTAGCTGCGGAAAGTGTTTACGCCAACCATGGTTGGTTCCATGTATTCTTTTTGCCAGTCAATATTCTCTCCCTTTAATTGACGAACCACCAAATGCGCAGCTCGTTGCGATGAAACTGTAGCCAGCGTAACTCCTGAAGAAAAAATTGGGTCGAGAAATTCTGTGACATTGCCAGTTAGCACGAAACCATCACCATAAAATTTATCGGTTGTGCTGCTCCATCCTTGCAGTGTTCGCGGCTCAAAAATAAATTCACTGTCTTTAAATCGGTCAGCAATACTCCACTCGGTAGCGATAATGGCTCGCATTTGTTCTTCGGGAGTTCCTTTAAAATCATCAAAAAAATTTGGATCGCCAACAAAACCACAAGAAGTAATGCCGGTACTGAATGGAATACACCAAACCCATACACCCGGTTTGTGATCAATAATTAAAATACGATTTGGCTCTACATAACCCTCTCTGCGAATATCACGGATGTGGGTAAACAAAGTTTTTCGTGGAGGAAGATTTGAGGGTCTATCCAAATTAAATAAACGGGGAATTACTCTGCCATAGCCGCTGGCATCAACAATAAAACGGGCGGCAATTTTTTTCTCACTGTTATTTTTAGAAATGACGGTAGTGGTTGAATCGGTTCCTTCAAATTTTATATCTGTAACCGTTGTTTCATACTCCACCT
>JBKJJB010000093.1:0-8466 GCA_046598235.1 Chitinophagales bacterium | reverse complement strand
TCCGCATACATTTTTAGACGTGCCGGTAGGAATGCCGGAATAAGATAGAGCAGTAGTAACAGCCAATGTTTTTGCGGCACTAATCCCAGAGCAATTAGAAGCATACACACTTACATTGCCGGAAGTAAACCCCGTGTTGAACTGTATAGTTGCAGAAGTAGTTCCCTGACCTGAAAGTATAGTTGCATTAGCGGGTGCAGTCCATGTGTAAGAAGTTGCATCCGTTACATTATCAATGCTGTATACTTTAATATCTGCCGGACATACCACTTCAGAGCCGGTTATAGTTGCCGGTGCAAGAGGTATGTCAATTTTAGAAACGCTGAATGTTTTTATGGCGCCATTAACCGTGCAGTAAGAAGGATAAACGCTGATGTTTCCATTGGTAAACCCACCGTTAAAAAATATGCTGACAGAAGTAGTGCCTTGCCCCGAAGTTATAGTTGAATTAGCAGGAACCGACCAAGTGTAAGAAGTAGCATTGGCAATAGCAGAAATAGAATAGATGCCCGTATCATCTCTGCATACAGTTGACGGACCGATAAAAACTATAGGCGGGCCAATTACCTGAACAGGAATAGTTGTGCCTACCGCAAAAGCAGCTGTTGCTGTGTTTGAATAAAAATCGGAAACTGTTACAGAATAATTTCCCGCTGATAAACCGCTACGGTCTTGTGTGGTAGCTCCACCGTTCCATGTGTAGGCGTATGGCTCGGTTCCTCCTGCTACTGTAATATCAATGGCACCAATTGATGTACCGGTGCAAATAGTATTAGTAACTGTGCCTGAAATATTGATTTTGATTTTTACATTAAAAGTATCGCGTATGCAATTATAACTTCCATCGGTGGCATAATAAGTAACAGCCGTAACCGGTGCGGGCGAAATACTTTGAGTAGTAGCACCTGTCGGATTCCATATATACGTTCCGTTCCATGAAGTATTGAGTGTAAGTACCTGACCGGAATTAATAGTAGTATCTATCTTCTTGTTTACATCTTTCATCATTGTAAACTTATCGAGTATAGTCCCTGTTTCGGAAATAAATTTTGCATCTAAACGGTTAGCATTTACTTCGAGATAAAGAGAACCGCCCGCTGTATTATTTGAATAATACATGGCATTGTGCGGATAGCCCGAAGTAGTGCCGCTTATTTTTCCTGCTGAGCCTGCTACTATATATACAATTCCTTCGTTCGCTAAACTGGTTGTTGATTTTATATAAGGACATGAATTAGAAGAGCCATCATAAAGCGCACTCGAAGTGCTGGCATTGTGAGTAGCACTACTGAAAGTAGTTTCTAAACCATAATGCCCTTTTGTAATTTTTGAACGCTCGTAAAGATGACTGTGTCCGCACAAAACCAAATCAACTTTATAGCGGTCGAGCATTTTAATGAGATTAGTTCTTACAGCCACTAAATCACTTTCTGTATCTGAGTTATGACTGCCCTTTGTATAAGGCGGATGATGCCAGTAGGCAATCGTCCATTTCTGCGTATTGGCAGCTAGGTCTTGCTTAAGCCACAGCGCCTGTGCGCCTGTGGTATCCGACATTTTTTTAGCCGCTTCGGTGCCGTAAGAATCTAAACTGATGAAATGAACATTGCCATAATTATAACTGTAGTATGCTTCTGTTCCCGATGCTACTCCCCCTGCTTCGCCCGCTGTGGGCATGGTAAAGTTTTGGTAGTAAGGAGTTGTTCGGCTGGCTAAAAGTGCAGCGTTATTATCGTAATCATGATTTCCCGGTGAAGGAAACAATGCTGTTTGCTTCATTACTTTGCCCTGCATATATGGCGCAAAAAAGCCCGACTGATACTCGCTGTCGTAGCCACCGTTGTAAGCATTATCGCCCAGCAGCAGCCACACATCGGTATAGTTGCTGCCCATAAAATTTTCGTACGCATTGCGCACATTCGCCTGCATGGTAGCACCACTGCCGCAATCGCCTGTTGCCCATATGCGGATAACATCTTCGGTTCCTGCAACAGGTGCTGTAATAAAATAATTACTTGTATCACCCTGCAACATTTGCGTGGTGCTTCCTACCGAGTAATAATATTTTGTGTTTGCCACTAAACCACTCAACTGCACTACATGCTCGGTAACAGAAGTATTATCGGTAACGTTTAAGTTGAGATTGCCGGAAGTTAAGCCATACGCCACTTTCGAATTGTTGGCAACATCGGTTCGCCATCTTACAATTATACTTGTTGCAGTGCCTACCTGCAAATAAGGTCCTCTGGTTAAGTTAACTCCGCTGCCCGAACCTGTTAACCCAAAATTGAAAGATACATCGCTACTTGCTCCTGATGACTGGTGAATTTCTACTGCCAGCACATTAGTGCCTGTTACCATCAGCGAAGCTGAAATGGCGGAAGTAAACCAGGTGGCGCCATCATCGCTACAAGCGGTAGATGCCCAAGTGGTGTAAGTAGGTGTGCCGGTGGGCATGTTGTTGCGGTACACTTCTGTTCCGTTTAGATAAACCACTACGCCATCATCGCGCTTTACGCTGAGAGTGTAGCCGGTGAAGATGCTGGCATCAGCTACCGAAATTGTTTTGCGGAAATAATAAGTAGGATAAAAGTTAGGCGAAGTGCCCGAAGGAATAACGGTTGTTTCATCAGCATCACCATAACCCAGTTCGGCATTACCCGATGCCCATGCTGCATCGTTGTATCCGGTAGTCTTCCATGTAGTCCCTAAATCAGTTCCTGTAGAATATTTCCATGACGAACCGGTAGCAACTATAGTAGTAGTTTGTGCAGATACGTTTTGCAGAACAAACAGAAAGAATAAAAGTGTAGCGGTGTAAAGTTTTTTCATTCCAGTGGTAAATGGAATTGAAAGATAAATATTTTGAGAAACTATGAAGAAATCTTTTCGCTTCTCTACAAACCAATGAGTTTACCACTGCACTGCTTTTAGTTGAAAACAAATGCATTGCGAGGAAGTCCTCCCGATAGCTATTGCATATGCGCTCTTTTCGGTTTAGAAGCTGTTTAATATGGAGCATTTACGTTTTGCTGCCAGTAGATAACTACCTTTCCGTTGCCTTTGTTTACACCTTGCTGATGTATAACATTTTTGTTATCGGCACTTGTATAGCTGCTTCCACCAGCACCACCACCGGCACCGCTTGAGCCACCACCATAGTAGCCACCGCCACCTCCGCCCATTGCACCGTTCGAACATTTACCGTGGTTATCGAGTCCGTTACCTCCGCTGCCTGCTTTTCCATCTTCGCTCAGGTAAGCACGGGCAGCTTTGCCACCCGCCTGCTGAGTTCCTCCTTTAGCAACATGCTCCTGCGGGGCATCGCTATATAAACCATTACCTCCTTCTAATCCGCCCCCGCTACCGCCTTCGCCCCAGTAACCCATACCGCCACCACCACCTGCTACCAGCACACGGTTTTCAAGTGCCGAACCATCTATTCTAATATCCGATGCACCCCCACCGCCTGTTCCGTTGCCGCAGCCCTTGCCCCCACCGTTATAACCGCCATCGGTACCAGTGGGCTGTGAGCCAACATATATAAGGATTCTGGTTCCGGGTTTTACAGTCAGGTCGCTTTGCACCAAACCGCCTTTGCCGCCTGTAGCCGAGCCGCCCTGCGCACCGTAGGCACTTATGTGTACCTCATTTACCCCTTTGGGTACTATCCAGCTTTGTTCACCGGGTTTAAAATTAAATACTACTGAATCTTTTAGCCCGCTGCTTTGAGCAAATAAACATTGTGCAGCCACCAGTTGTATCATCAACACAACTGATGAAAATGTAACATACTTGTTTGTAGGTTTCGTTTTCATTTTGTTCTGTTTTTTTATGCGAATCTATACGCGCTGAAAATTATTTTGATACGTCTTTTTAAAAATTTTAAGAAAATTATTGTGTGGATAGTTCTACTTTTTGCAATAGGTGAAGAGGGAATAAAAAAAGCCTCTCGAATTTACTTCGAAGGGCTTTCTAAGTTTTGTGATCCCGGTGGGGATCGAACCCACGACCCAATGATTAAGAGTCATTTGCTCTACCAGCTGAGCTACGGAATCGAAAATATTTCGGATTTGGGATTGCTGATTTCGGATTTAAATCCGAAATCCAAAATTCGAAATCCGCATTTTTTTATGCGGGGCGCAAACATAAATTTCTTTTGGAAAAATTTCAACACTTTTCGTCCTCGCATTTATTCCTTCCTCTTTCGGTTTCTAAAGTAGCGTGCTGAATGTTCAGGTGGAGCAGTTCGTGCTTTACCGTTTCTTTCAAATGATGTTCTTCGGAGGAGCTCAGATTTTCATGGATGATTAAGTGGGCGGTCATGGCGTTTGTGCGTGTGCTTAGCGCCCATACGTGTATGTGATGGATGTCGGTAATGCCTTTTACCTTCAGCACTTCTGCTTTTACTTTCTCTATATCTATATTTCGTGGCACAGCATCTAAGGATAAGCGCAAGCTATCTGCCAGCAAATTCCATGTGCCAATAAGGATAACCAACATAATGACCAAACTTACAACGCTATCCACCCAATACCAATTCGTGAAAATGATAATTACACCAGCTACTACTACGCCCAACGAAACAAGCGCATCGGCAGCCAGATGCAGATATGCACCTTTTACATTCAGGTCGTGGTCTTTATCCCGAAAAAAAAGAAAAGCAGAAACTGTATTGATAACAATGCCTATAGCAGCAACAATTGCCATCGTGGTTCCCTGCATAGGTTCGGGGTTAAAGAAACGGTGAAACGCTTCGTAGCCGATACCACCAATGGCAATCAACAGAATAACAGAATTGATGAGCGCGACAAGAATGGTTGTTTTGCTGTAGCCGTAAGTAAAATGTTCGTTGGCTTTTACTTTGGTTAAGCGGAATGCAATGAGCGAAAGCGCGAGGGCAGCTACATCACTAAGGTTGTGACCGGCATCGGTAAGCAAGGCAAGTGAGTTAGTAGCAAAGCCGGCAATTACTTCTACCACAACAAAAACAGAATTCAGCACAATGCCCGCAATAAAAGCCCGGTTAAGGTGCGTTAACTCAGGCGCGTGATTATGTGAATGATGATGATCGTGCCCCATGTTTAATGAATAAAAAATGTAAGAATGCCAATCAATACCAGTACAATTCCTATCACCAGTTTTTCATTTTTTTCTAACCAATCAAAATTGAAACGATTCATGCCCTTCAATGCAACCGACACCAGTATTACCATTGCCGAAACAGTAATTACCAGATATACCAGCGATACAAGCAGAATGCCTGTCCATCCGTAAATTCCTGCTGTAAAGTAATAAGATTCAAGTTCGATGCAGGGAGAAAAAAACATTCCGATACTCAGCGAAATAATAACTGCTGTAACGGTTTTGTTCTTTGGTATTTTTCCAAAGTGGTCGTGATGATGGTGGTGCGAAAGAAAGTTTCGTGCTATGTAAATAATTCCAAGGCCGATAAGAATAGCAGGAGCAACCACAGTTGAAATCCAAACGTAAGTAGTAGAAAGTCGGTAACCTGCAAACCCAACTAACAGCCCAATGCCGATAGTACTCGCAATATGAGCAATACCGCTGATGGCTGTTGCCCATAGCGTAGTGCCTTTGCTCCATTTCTCTGCTCTGCTGATAGCTACAATGGGCAGCCAGTGATTGGGAATCAACGCGTGCACAACACTTAAAACAATACTGCTGATGATAAGATGAAACACGAGTGGTTAATAGTTATTGGTTAATAGTTAATCGTTGGTTGCATTTTCAATCACAATTACAAATTCTCCTCTTGGTTCTTTCTTCGTAAAGTGTTGAATCAATTCATCGGCAGTGCCGCGAACTGTTTCTTCAAACATTTTTGAAATCTCACGCGAAGCAGATATTCTTCTTTCTTTGCCGATGTGTTGTTTTAATTCTTCTAGCAACTTCACTACACGAAAAGGAGATTCATATAGAATAATTGTTTTTCCAATCAGCGCAATCTCCTTCAGTTTTGTTTGTCTTCCTTTCTTGTGCGGAAGAAAACCGATGAACACAAACTCATCGGTTGCAAAACCCGAATTAACCAAAGCGGGTACAAATGCAGTGGCACCCGGTAAACATTCAATCGAAATATTCTCTTTCACACAAGCAGCAATTAAAATATGTCCGGGGTCTGAAATTCCGGGAGTGCCTCCGTCACTTATTAATGCGACATTCATTCCCGAGTTTATTTTTTCTACCACCGATTCAACAGTTTTATGCTCGTTGAATTTGTGATAGGAGAGGAGTTGCTTTTTAATTTGAAAATGATCGAGCAATTTTTTTGATTGCCTTGTATCTTCTGCCAATATTAAATCCACTTCTTTTAAAATGCGCAGCGCACGAAGAGTAATATCCTCCAGATTTCCTACAGGAGTGGGAACTATAAACAGTTTTGACATGTATTAAAGTCCCCTTTAGGGGATTTTGTTTCATCCCGCATTAACGGGAAGGGGTTATTCCTGAACTAATTCAAACTTATATCCTTCCATAATAGGATTGGCAAGCAGTTTTTTGCAGGCTTCTTCCACTTTGGCATTTGCTTCTTCCTTTGAAGATGCATTCAGTTTAATAGTAATGTGTTTGCCTACGCGAACATCTGCTACCTGGCTGAAATTCATTTTCTGCAAACCGTGTGCAACTGCTTTTCCCTGCGGGTCTAATAGTTCTTTAAGAGGCATTACGTCTATCTCTGCTTTGAAGTTCATCGCTTAATAAATTTTAGTGCTATGGATAAAAAGATGTAAAGAATAATGATTAGTGAAATCGCTGCGAATTTAAGTGTTGCGAGTAAAACCACCGAAAGAATTATAAACAGGTAACGTAACTCGTTTCCTTTCCAGCCAAATGATTTGAATTTAAATCCGAACATGGGAATTTCTGCAAGCATTAAAACAGAAAGCAATCCGATTGTTCCGTATAAAACTTTGCCTGTGTAAACGAATGAGGCCAGTCCAAATGAATTATTTAGAAACACTAATAGCAAGCCCACAACAAAAAGTGTAGCAGCAGGAGTGGCAAGACCTATGAAACCATCGCTCTGCCGTGTATCAAGATTAAACTTTGCTAACCTAAGAGCCGCAAAAAGAGTTATGATAAACGCTGGTGCAGAATACAGATAAATACGGATGAATGAATAGGGAACTTCGGCTGATTCAAATTTGAGAAAGAGTAAATGAAAAATAATTGCACCGGGAACAACACCAAAACTTACTACATCTGCTAATGAGTCTAATTCCTTTCCAATATCCGATGCGCTTTTTGTAAAGCGCGCTGCAAATCCATCCAAAAAATCTGCGATAAGAGAAACTAAAATGCAATATGGAACCCACTCAATTTGGTAGTTGAATAAAAACACAACCGCCATGCAACCGGAAAAAAGATTGATGAGCGTAAGGAAATTGGGAAGACTAAATAGAGATAAAATATTCATCGGCTGTTTACTATTAACCATTAACTAATACCGATTAATTTTTACTATTCATTATTTCTTCAATCTCTTCCGCTTCAATAGGAATGTGCGCCATCAGGTCAAGAGGTTTGTCTTTTGTAACCAACAAATTGTTTTCAATTCGTATTCCCAATTTTTCTTCGCGAATATAAATGCCGGGCTCACACGTAAGCACTGCACCCGGTCTTAATTTGTCAAAACGATTGCCTACATCATGAACATCTAACCCTAAGAAATGCGCAGTGCCATGAGGGAAATATTTTTTGTAAGCAGGATAATCTTTGTCTTGTTTGTTGATGTCACTCTTTTTCAATAACCGAAGCTTAAGTAATTCCGCCTCCATAATTTTTCCTACTTCCTTATTCAAATCATTCAACACAACACCGGGGCGCATCATTTTAGCCGCTTCATGATGAACGCGAAGAACAGCATTGTAAACATTCTTTTGTCGCTTGGTAAATTTCCCACTTACAGGAACAGTGCGCGTTAAATCGGCATTGTAGTTGGCGTACTCTGCAGCGCAATCCATCAGCAATAAATCACCTGCCTTGCATTGAGCATCATTAGAAACATAATGAAGCACACAGGCATTTTCGCCTGTAGCAACAATAGGTTCATAAGCGTGTCCGGTTCCACGATTGATGATGTATTCATGTGTCAGTTCTGCTTCTACTTCATATTCCCAAACACCGGGTTTTATAAATTTAAGCGTGCGCAAAAAACCTTTGCGTGTAATATCAATGGCCTTGCTTAATAACTCAACTTCATATTTCGATTTTGCAACACGAAGGCTATGAAGTATGGGGGCACTGCGTTCGTATTTGTGCAGTGGAAAATTATTTAAAACCTTACGCGCAAATTTTACTTCGGTAGCTTCTCCCATAGAAATACTACGGTCGTGTTCGTTGGTATTCAGATAAACATGCTCCGCATAATGCATCAGCATATTGAAAATTTTTTCGAACGAATCACTCCAGTAAACTTCCGAAATGCCGGACATTTTTCTT
>JBKJJB010000446.1:0-9042 GCA_046598235.1 Chitinophagales bacterium | reverse complement strand
TGGGGATTTCAGTCGGTATACACGCCCAATGCAGTGGCGGTAATGCTTTATGTATACGATACCATTACTGACGAAAACCAGATAGTGCAGCTCAATCCCGATAACGTAGCCATAAGGTCGCGCAGTGGATTAGGTCACGAAACGCAGTTAAGGATAAAGGCAGATGCGGGTATCAGCATTATGTGCGATACAGGAAGTGCGCAGTATTTTTTTCCGCTTACTCCGCCCACAAGAGCTAATCAGGCAATAATATCGGAGTTGGTAAATGGAAACTGGAGATCGCATTGGAAGAATGTAAATCCTGTTCGTGATACTATTTTTCACCCTGTTTCCGGCAGCAATATTAAACTGCCGGTTAATTATTACTCGGTAATATCCCCAATAGCTTCGCTGATGTCGCTTAGTTTTCTGCTTCCTCAAAACCCGCAGGATGGAGATATGGTAGAAATAAAGTTTGAAGCAAATATCAATAGCATAAGCTATACAGGAGGTAGCGTTGGGTTGGGCGCTTTTACTTCAGCAAATATTTCTAACCCTTATCAGAAATTGAAATACTTCGCATCTGACCAAATCTGGCATTGATAAGTTACCTCTTCAATAATTCCATCCAGCTAACAGATGTGTTCATTTAAAGAAGGTAAATAATTTCAAATCACAGATAATTATCTACTTTCATTTTACACTAACATTTATTCACACGAAAATATTCGAAATGAAAAACATTTACGTTCTTGCTTTTGCTTTTTTTCTATTCACTTTATCATCCAATAAAACAGAGGCGCAGGCAGTTATTCGCGGACCTTATCTTCAAAGCCCTGCTCCTACAAGTATGAACATTAGGTGGCGCACAGATTCACTCACCGACAGCCGCGTTTACTACGGAAGTACCCTTGGCTCAATGACTTTGTTTTCCGATAGCAGCACAGCTACTACAGAACATAGAGTAAAGATTACAGGGCTTATACCACGCACCAAATATTTCTATTCTATCGGCAGCACCACGCAGGTATTGCGTGGCTCCGACCCTCTGATGTATTTCACTACCGCGCCCGATACTTCAGTGCCAACTCCTGTTCGTGTATGGGCAATAGGCGATTGGGGACATGGTAACATTGCTGAGCGTGATGTGCGCAATTCTTTTCTTGCTCACACTGCCAATCATCCGGCAGACCTGCAAGTTTGGTTGGGTGACAATGTGTACCAAGATGGTACTGATGAGGAATATCAGACAAAATGTTTTGATACTATCAATGGATATGGCAATGTATTTCCGAATATGCCGTTTGCTCCTGCTCCCGGAAACCACGACTGGAACAGCATATGCGCATGGGCTACACCCTGCAACACTGACCCTTTGCAGCAAACCGGTCCTTACTTAGATATTGTTGACCCTCCGACCGAAGGCGAACAGGGAGGAGTTCCATCGCACACTAAACTTTATTACTCTTTCGACTATGGCGATATTCATTTTATTTCATTGAATTCAGAGCTGGGTTCTTTTACGCCAGCGTATAACTGGATTGGTTTATTTAACTCAAGCACCAGTTTTACTTCACCTATGATTAACTGGTTGAAGGCTGACCTTGCCGCCACTACTAAGAAGTGGAAAATTGCCTTCTGGCATCAGTGCCCTTACAGCGGTCAGGATGATTTTACCGAGCAGTCGAGCTTTCAATATTTTACATATGCATCGCGCGCACACTTTAACCCGCACCTTGAGCAATATGGTGTTGATTTAGTTCTTACCGGTCACGATCATAATTATCAGCGCAGCTATCTTGTAAACGGGCTGTATGATTTTAAAGCGGCATTCACCCCATTTAATATACTAAATGGTACGAGTGGTAATGCAGATATTGGTGAAGAGTATATAAAGTATACAAACGGACCGGAAGCAGGAAAAGGAACGGTATATGTGGTGGAAGGAAATAGCAGCGGAAGTAATGGACCCGGCACATTCAGTCATCCATATATGTATCGTGGAGAGGCGTGTGATTCCTGCTTTGGCTCTTTTATGTTTGACATTGATGGTAACCGATTAGATGGTTATTATGTAACTGCATACGATTCGATACGAGACCACTTTACCATAATAAAACAGGCATGGACAGGGATTGATGAAAACGAAAAAGTGACAGATAATTTTAATGTTTCTCCTAATCCGTTTCAGGAGCAAACAAAGATTGACTTTACAATTGAGAAAAGGAATCCGGTGAACATTGATGTATTTGATATGACCGAGAAAGCAGTGCTTACGCTTTCATTGCCTGCTCATGAGCCAGGCAAATACAATCAAACACTTGACTTGAAAAGTATTGCACCGGGAACATACATGATTCGCCTCGATTGTGGAGGAGCAATTAAGTATAAGAGGATTGTGAAGGTTGAATAATTACGATAGATTCTTAAAAAAACATTGATTCAAAAACCAAATCTTTCTATGAAGAACTATTTACTTATTGGCGCTATCTTTTTTTTATCGGTTACTGCGCCTGCACAATCTTCCGTAAAATGGCAAGCCAGCTTAGAACCACAAAAGGTTTTCATTGAAAATAAATCGCAGTTTAACGACAGAAACAAATTATATGGTTCTGAAATTCTTTTCGGCACCGATGAAAGCCCTGTGATGATTTATTTTACAAAGAATGGATTAAGTTATTGCTTCACTAAAACTAAATTGATAGTAGAAACCGAAGAAGAACGGGTAAAAGAAAAAAGAAGGATGCCCGAGAGAGAAGAGGAAGAACATCAAGCTGTGATCACCACTGATGAGGTACATCTGCAATGGGAAAACTCCAATCCTGCAGTGCAGGTTATTCCGATGGAACTTTCAAGCGCTTATTACAATTATGAGAATATCAGTAATGTAAAAGCATATAAAAAGCTGCTCTACAAAAACCTTTATCCAAATATTGATGCTGAATATATTTATCATCCTCATGAAGGGCTTAAGTATTCACTCATCCTGCATCCTGGCGCTGATATCTCAGAAGTGAAGATGAAATATTCAGGCACTAACAGAGTTTCTGTTGGTGACGAAGGCAGTGTTCATATCGCTACTAAATTCGGAGATATTATTGACCGCGCTCCTGTCACCACCTATGAATATGCCGATAATGCTACTATCTCTTCTCATTTTGTAAAAGAGGGCAAAACAATTGCATTCGCACTGGGAGATTACGACCATTCACAAAGGGTAATTGTAGACCCATGGACAACAACTCCGCCTCTGCCGAACAGTAACAGCGCGTTCTATATTAAATCTGATAGCTCGGGCAACGCTTACATTTACGGTGGTGATTCTCCCTTTCGTTTACATAAATACAACTCAGCAGGTGTGCTACAATGGACATACAACACCCCTTGGAATTCCGGCTCGCGTTGGTTCGGAGCCCTAGCTGCAGATAAAGCAGGCAACTGTTATCTCACTAATGGTGACGGAGCTACTTTGGCAAAGATTGATCCTTCCGGTTCATTTACGTGGTCACATGCTTCGGGTAATACGTTTAGCGACTTAATAGAATTCTGGGCTCTTGATTTCAATTGTGATGAAACTGAACTTTACATAGGCGGTATGTCGGCAATACCATTTGCCTTCGATTTCAGAGGAACCATTTTTAAAATGAATCTCACTAACGGGAACATCATTAGTAGAATCTCTGTAGTTCACCCCGCATTAAGTATCAGTAATGAAGTAAGGTCTCTTTGTTCAACACCCGATGGCAACATTCATTACCTGAGTTTAGATACAGTAGGTTCCATAACATCTTCGCTTGCGATTAACTACGGTAGAAGAAGCACTTATACTTTTCCGTATTATCTACCCTACAGCAATACGGGTGGAGGACAAGGGCAAAATAATCTGCGGGCTTCGTCACAGTTTCTTTATACAACTGATGGAGCTACTTTACATAAAAGAGATATAGTAACAGGTGCAATTTTAGGCACCGCTGCAGTTCCCGGTGGCTCGGCTAATAACAATAGTGGCATAGCTATAGATAGTTGCGGAAATGTATACGTAGGTGCGCAACAGCGGGTAGCCAAATTCGATGGCAATCTTAATTTTATAATTTCTTCTGCAACTCCCGCCCCGGTTTATGATGTTTCTATCGGTTTAAATGGAGATATCCTTGCCTGCGGACAGAATTTTGCAGTGGCTTTGGCTATGTCGGCATGCGCTCAATTAAGAGCAACATGTTTCACTCCTCTTGCTGCATCTACTACACAAACTAATTTCGGATGTAACAGTACCTGCAACGGAACTGCCACTGCCAACCCACAGGGTGGAACAGCACCATTTGCATTTGCTTGGTCAGTAGGAAATCAGACTACTCAAACCGCAACAGGACTTTGCGCAGGGGCATATACTGTAACCATCACTGATGCTGCCAGTGTTACTGCATCTGCATCTGTTACCATTATTCAAACAGGTTCACTCAACTTAACCACTACTTCAGTAAATACAAGTTGCGGTAACCCCAATGGCTCTGCCACTGTTAATCCAACCACAGGAACATCACCTTATGTTTACTTATGGAATAATGGAGGCAACACTCAAAGTATTACCAATGTAGCATCAGGCATCTACATTGTAACTGTTACAGATGCAGGAGGATGCAGCGGTACTGCAAGCGTTATGGTAAATCCGAGCGGCAACACTCCGGTTAGTATTTCTGCCAACTATACAATAATCTGTTCGGGTGACAGCGCTTTGATATGCGCACCTTCGGGCTATCAAACTTATTTATGGAACACAGGGCAAAATGGACAGTGTATCTATGGCAAACTTGCCGGTAATTATTATGTAACTGTAACTGACCAGGGCAACTGCACGGCTTCTTCTAACCGCATTGCACTAACTATTTTTCCTCTGCCTCCTGTATCTATCAGCGTGAATGGTGACACACTAACAGCATATAATGCAATAACATATCAATGGTATTTGAACGGACAGATTATTCAAGGTGCTTTCTCTAATATTTATGTTGCCAATCAAACAGGAGATTATACCGTGGCTGTAACTGATACAAATGGCTGCCTTGCAACTTCTACTAAAGTCACTATCATAACTGGTATAAATAACTTACTAAACGATGAAGAAATAAGGGTTTATCCTAATCCATTATCAACAGGCAATTGGCAGATAACAGTGGGAAATAAGTTGATTGGAAGCACAATTGAAATTTTTAATGCTGCCGGACAAATTGTTAATAGTGCACCAATTACTCACCGTCAATCACAACTTAAAGTGGAGGTTGCGAAAGGAATTTATTTGCTGAAAGTTAACTCGGGAGGAAAGAATATTACTATTGAATTAGTAAAGTTCTAGGTTAGAAAGCATTACATAAATATCTTCACTATTTCTCCAACCTTGATAGGTCTGTTGATCAAGTCTTTGTTATCTGCCTTTAGTTTATCTAAAGTAACGCCTTTATATCGTTCGGCTATGTTCCAAAGGGTATCACCCGGCTGAACTTCGTAATAAATACAACCGCATTCCTTATTTAACTCGAAAGCATTTTTCACGGCTGTGGTATCAACGGTATTGTCAACAACAGCAACTACTTCATCCACCTTTACAGAGTCTACAACCGGCTTTTCAATAATCTTGGGAGCAAATGCCTGTGCATAGGTTGAACAAACCTGAATAGAAGGTGTCGGAATAACTAATTTCAACTTCTGCCCATAATACACGGAAGTGCTCTTCAGTTTGTTCCACTTTTTAATGCTACTTACCGTTACCCCATATTTCGAAGCAATCTTACCGATAGACTCATTCTTCTTTACCTTATACCAAATTGTTTTTGGAATGGATGCAACCGGTTCATACTCGCGCACCAAAAGCGAAGTATCATTCATAATATCACTCTTCCTTGCTTCAAACAAAGCAAAGTAGTTGATTGGTAGATTAAGTGGAAAACCATTCTTTGTATAAGGAATAACACCGGTTTTAACCGAAGGATTCAGAAATTGTAATTCATCTTCAGGGATAGTAAGATTACTGCAAATGTGTTTAAGACTTACCTTTGAAGTAATGAGGACGGTATCAACTGCATATAATTCTCTTTTCGGCTCGGCAGAAACCAATTTGTAATCCTTATAATTATTCATTAGGTAAACGGCTGCAATATAGGTAGGTACATAACTGCGCGTTTCAGCAGGAAGATAATTCATAATTGCCCAAAAATTCTTCACGCCACCGGCTCTTGCAATTGCTTTATTTACGTTGCCGGGACCAGAATTATAAGCAGCTAAAACCAAGTGCCAATCACCATACATATTGTAAAGCCGTTTTAGGTAGTTAGTAGCTGCTTCGGTTGCCTGCACCGGATCGCGTCTTTCATCTATGTAAGAGTTTATCTCCAAACCCATCTCAGCGCCTGTGCCATACATCATTTGCCAAAGCCCGGTGGCTCCGGCACGAGATACAGCAATAGGATTAAATGCAGATTCAACAATAGGAAGGTATTTCAACTCAATCGGCAACCCCTTGCGGTCGAGTATTTCTTCAAACAAAGGAAAGTAAATTTGCGAATTAGCGAGGCAGCGCGCCATCAATCCTCTTCTCTTATAAGCAAACAAATCAATAAATTGTTTTACCTGATTGTTGTAGTTGAGAGGTATGAGCGATGGAATCAGTTTCAACTTCTCCCTTATTTCTGCTTCGGAATATCTTGGTATTAGTTCTGCAGGCATGTTTATGCTGGCAAGAAGTTCATCATCGGTGACAAAAAATTTATCGCGGGTGAAGAGCGAATACGACATGCTGTCTAAGCGCAAAATCACCGGGTCTACATCGCATACCATAGTTGAATCGAAATAGTAATTCGAATAAACCGAAGGAGAGGATGCCGTTGCCATCAGAAAAACAACGATAGTCCTTAAGAAAGTATTCTTCATTAGGCTAAGGGTTTTAGGATGCTAAAGTAACGCTACCGAACATCTTAATATTTGATTCGACAGCAGTGTTAATACATTTTAACCAGAAACTAAGGTAAATGGTTACTTCCGAAGGGGTATAATTGTTTTCAACTACTGTTATTTAACAGTGTCTACTTTTGGCAAAAAATGGCAACGCTGCCTATATGTTTGTAGTAAAAGGTAGGGCAAGGGTAAAATTATTAGAGATACAAAGTGAAGTTGGAGAGGTGACTCAATAGAAGTTTCACTGGTTCTCTACAAAACCTCCATTTCATCATTTACCCAAACAGGTTTCATTCTTCCGGGAATATCATCTCTTCTTATCCAGGAAACTCGTAGAGGTGGAGTAGAGTCTTCATCATCTAAGTTTGTAATTTCAAGTGTTCCTGAAATATCTTCTTTGTGTACTCGCAGAACATGTGAAGGGTTAGTAGTGGTTTGCACTTTGGGTTCATCAGCAGTTGGCGATAACCTTTTAAAGAGAGTGGCAATTGTTTTCATGTTGCTTGATTTGGTTAGGTTAATAAAAAAACTTACAGCTTGTTGTAACAATCCTTGCTTCTCTATGAAAAATCATATATCTTTTACACAGAAAAGCATTTAAGAACTATTTGTAACACAAGAGTATTCAGCATCTAAACTGTATGCAAAGACAGATTTGGGCAACTTTTACATTTTTAGAGATATTTTTCAGTGCATTTTGAATCTGTGAAGAGCGTGAAACTGTTACTGGTAAACAGTTTCATTCGAAGTGAAGAAAGTTGAAGGTTTACAAAAATACGGGTATGTTCAGCCTCAGATTAAGGAGATATAATTTCAGTTATAGGATAAATTTTTCAAAGTGAATATTCGCCCTTTTCTAACGAAATTGATTAATGTGATGCAGGCATTAGATAGTGACTGCATTAAGCGGTTGAACGAGTATGTTCATTCACCGTATTTTAGAGTGCCCGCTGCCTCTGTTGATCTATTTGACTATTTAATGCCTTTGTATCCCGATTTTCCACCTAACAAAACAAAACCTGAATCAATAGCCAAAGCAGGAGGAAATTTATCTACTTATTCTAAGTCAGCCCGTGCAGGAACAGAATTGTTACAGGCAATTCAATATTTTATTGCAATGGAAGACTGGCAAAAGCACGACATATCGGTTTCGTGGCATCAGTTTAATGGCTTGCAGCAATTGCAGTTACTTGATGAGTTTGATCTTGATTACAAAAAAACCTTTGATAAAATAACCGCTGACTCTGAGCAAGATATAGAAACCTTTTTCTACCGCCATACTTTTACAGAGTTGGCTACTAATGGTTTTAATGCCCTGCTTAACCGCACTATAAAAAACGATATAGCTCCTACACTTAAAACCTTAGACGAGTTCTATGCTCTTAAGCTATTGCGCTATATGTGCGAGGCTGTAAGCCGTAAACAGGTGTTGGGTATTGAGTATAATGAGGAGCGAATGGCATTAGCATTAAAAACCCTTGAGCCATACGAAACAGCACAATATCCATATCCATTCCTATTTATAAATGTTTATCGTATGCTCAAAGCAGAAACATACGAAACGGGCTTATCGCATTACATGATTATTAAAGATTTTATTGCCACTAAAAAGGAAGCGATACTGCCACCAAGTAGTATTGAAAGTATGACCTACGCAATAAACTGGTGCTTAAATTGGTATAACAAGGGATATGAAGAAATGAGTAATGAATACCTTTGGTGGACAGACTTAAAAATCAACTACAATTTATTGCTCGAAAACGAAAAATTACTGCCTATCACATTCCGTAACATTGTTTCGCTAGCTGTAATGAGCAACCAATCTGTTGAGTGGATGAAACAGTTTATAGATGAATACGCAAAGTACCTGCCGACTGAATTATACGACACAAATTTTGCTTTTGGATACGGGCTTTATTATTACCGTAGTAGAAATTACACCAAAGCCACTCAATCCTTTTTAATAGCACAAGCGAAAGAAGAAGTAATTTTTAATGCCATTATCAGGCGTTGGCAATTTATGAGCTCATATGAAGAAAACTCTGAAGACATAGATTTACTTTTGAATCAACTTCTATCTTTTGAAAAATATTTATTACGAAATAAGGATGGACTCCA
>JBKJJB010000412.1:0-7846 GCA_046598235.1 Chitinophagales bacterium | reverse complement strand
ATTCAATTACCGGTTGTTCTACTAAAGCCGTTCGTGAAAGAACTTTCCACGGTTACTATCGAAAGTAATCAAAGCACTTTTGGTGTTACGCGCTTGAAAGCGGTGGAAGGCACCGCTATTTATGACGGCAAGAAAAACGAAGTGATTGTGATGAAGGATATGAATGTGTCGCTCGCGACTAATTCATCGCGACAAATATTTTCTAAAGTTCCTGGTATAAATATTTGGGAAAGTGACGCTGCCGGTTTGCAATTAGGTGTGGCGGCACGCGGACTTGACCCAAACAGAACTTCCAATTTCAATACCCGACAAAACGGTTATGACATGAGTGCAGATGCACTCGGTTATCCTGAAAGTTATTATGTGCCGCCTGCCGAAGCTATTGATAGAATTGAAGTAGTGCGTGGTGCGGCATCGCTACAATACGGTCCACAGTTTGGCGGCATGTTGAATTATGTTTTGCAACGCGCGCCAACCGATAAAAAAATTGAATGGACAAGTTACACTACTGCCGGTGCTTATAAATTGGTTAGCACATTCAATAGCATTGGTGGAACCGTTAACTGTTTTAATTATTACGGCTACTACAATTACAAGCAAGGCGAAAGTTGGCGACCAAACGGCAAATACAAATTGCATAATGCATTTGCAAGTATTGGTTATCAATGTAACGAAAAATTGTCTTTCAATATTGAATACACTTTATCTCGCTATACTACACAGCAATCTGGTGGTTTGACCGATGCCCAATTTGGTAACAACGCCAAACAATCATTGCGCTCGCGCAATTGGTTTGCTACCAATTGGAATATTCTCGCACTCAATTTAAATTACAAACACAGCGCTTTTCATCAGGTAAATATTCGCGCTTGGGGCTTTCTCGGTTCGCGCTATGCAGTGGGTTTTTTGGGTGCGGCCAACAGAACAGATGATGTTTCTAAAAACAGAGATTTAATAAAAGATACTTACAAAAACTTTGGAACCGAAGCCCGTTATGTGTGGAAATATTATCTGGGCAAATCACTTTCATCGCTGTTAGTTGGCGGACGTTTTTACATTGGGCAAACGCATAAGTCGCAAGGCTTTGCTGATAACGGAAATGATGCAGATTTTAATTCGATAAGTGACAGCCTTACCAGCTCCGACTATGTTTTTCCGGGAATGAACATTGCTGTGTTTGCCGAAAACGTTTTTAATATTTCGAACAAAGTGAAAATAATTCCAGGTATTCGGTATGAACACATTAGCACGAAAGCAAACGGAAACTATCGCCAAACAAACAACGACTTTGTAGATAGCCTTCTCCATAGCGAGGCGCGCTCATTCAGTAGAAATTTTGTACTCCTTGGCTTAGGGCTTAGTTATAGCGCATGGGAAAAAACAGAACTCTACGCTAACTTCTCGCAAAACTATCGCGGCATTACGTTTACAGATATGCGCGTGGTGCGCACCAGTCAAATAATTGACCCGAACCTGAAAGATGAAACCGGTTTTAATTTCGACTTGGGTTATCGCGGAGAAATAAACTGGTTCAATTTTGATGTGAGCGGTTTCTGGTTGCAATACAATAATCGTATCGGGCAAATTCAGGTTACTGATAGTGCTTACAACATTTACCGGTTTACTACCAATGTGGGAAAGACAAGAAGCCTTGGTGCAGAAATTTATTTAGAAGCAGATTTTTTTTCTGCTGCGAATATTTCAAAGAAGGCGGGAAATTTTGTGCTATTCACATCGCTGGGATATACCAATGCGATTTACACCAAATCAAATTATCACAATGTAGAAGGCAAGGTGTTGGAATTTGCTCCGCAAATTACTTTTCGCGGTGGAATTACTTACCGGTATAAAAAGTTCTCTACCACTATCAATGCTTCTTTCACAAGCCAACAATACACTGATGCTACAAATGCGAAGTTCACTCCTACTGCGGTTAACGGTTTAATTCCTGCTTACTATGTAATGGACTGGAGCGCGAAGTATTCTATTAAGTGTGTGCAGTTGCAGGCGGGCATCAACAACTTTACCAACAACATTTATTATACGCGCAGAGCGGTTAGTTATCCCGGTCCTGGAATTATTCCGAGCGAGCCGTTGACGTTTTACTTCACACTGGGAATTAAATTAAATGAAAAAATTAAGGAAGAAAAATTCAACACATTTTGAATATGAAGGATGAACTAAAACAACTTTGCGAAAATACTTGTATCGTTAAACAGCTATGGAGCAAAATGGCGTTGACTAAAAAAAGTAAGTGCTGCAAAAACTTTAAGGAAGGTAAACGTTGTAAGCGTTGTCCTAAAAGATAAAATTATTTCAAATAAAATTTACTGTTTTGCTCTCATGGGTAATGAAGAAAAAAAGACTGACGAAAGCAAAGTAAAACTTTGGCTAAAGCGGGTAGGTATAATAGGTTTTCTTTTTTTCTTGGTTAAGGGACTCATCTGGATTGGCATTGCTGCTATTGCTTATTATTCAGCCAAAAACTAATTGAACGACTTAACTTTTCGGTTACATTCGTCTATCATCAAACATCCGCTATGAAAACTCTCACTAAAATTCTCACCGGTACCGTAATAATTATTGCAGTTCTTTTTGCTGTTATTAAAATTAAGGGCGATGACTATTTGCTAAAAGGGCTTTGGGCTTGTTATATGCATGGCGAAAGCTCGGCTACAATTAATGATGCAAAATATTTTGACCAGCATAAAATAGAAGCGGGTAAAAATGTATGGGAATGGCATATCAGTTCTGATTACAACAAAAAAGAAGTTCCTGTCAAACTCAAATCAATTCTTAATGAAACCGGTAGTGCTGCATTTCTCATTATTCAAAACGATAGCGTGCTTACCGAACAATACTGGGATAATTATTCTGACAGTTCACAAACCAATTCTTTCTCCATGGCAAAAAGCATTACTACTATGCTCGCGCAAATTGCTATCCAAAAAGGAATATTGAAAGGTTGGCATCAAAAAGTAAAAACTATTTTTCCTGAGCTCACCGGTAAACATGCAGATGAATTAGAGTTATGGCATTTGAGTACCATGAGTTCCGGTTTAGATTGGGATGAGAGTTACCAAAACCCGTGGAGCGTAACTGCCAAAGCGTATTACGGTAACGATGTAAAAAAACTGATGCTCACTTTGCCTATTAGCGATGAACCGGGCAAAGCTTTTAACTATCAAAGTGGCTCTACGCAATTACTGGCTATGTGCCTGATGCAGGCAAGCGGCCAATCGCTTTCTGAGTTGGCGAGTGAATGGCTTTGGAAGCCATTGCAAACTAAGCACGATGCCAAGTGGCATACCGATAAAGCGGGAACGGAACTGGCATATTGCTGCTTCAATACCAACGCGCGCGATTTTGCTCACTTCGGAAAACTGATGCTCCATCAAGGCAACTGGAACGGCACACAAATTCTTGATTCTGCTTTTGTGCAAATGGCAACCACCGGTGCGCTGTCTCCGCAATACGGTTATTCTTTTTGGTTGGATAACACGCTTGGCACTAAGGTGTTTTTCCAATGGGGCTTTTGCGGACAATATATCATTACTGTTCCTGAACACAATCTCGTTATCGTACGCCTTGGTAATGTTGACCGTATAAAAGACAAAGGAAATTCTTCGCAATACGTTCGCGACTTAGTGAGTGGAGCTTTGGAGATGGTCAAAAAATAAATTCACCATCATTTCCTTATTCAATTCTCTCTGTCCTAATTTTTATCAACACAGTGCAGTTGTTGATTTCTACTGCAATTCTACATTCGCGCCTCGTTAATTTCACGCAAGATTTTTTGGAACGCAGATACACTGCGTTCACCACACACATATTAGCGCTATGGCAAAAGAAATAGTTGAAGCAAGATATACCGAAGACGAGGTAAAAACCCTCGATTGGTTAGAGCATATCCGTATCAGGCCGGGTATGTATATTGGTAAAACCGGTGACGGCAGCAGCATGGATGACGGTATTTATATTCTGCTGAAGGAAACGCTCGATAACTGCGTGGATGAATATCAGATGGGCTACGGCAAAAAAGTTGACCTGACGGTGACGAAAGAAAAAGTGGCGGTGCGCGATTACGGTCGCGGTATTCCGTTGGGCAAACTGGTGGATTGTGTTTCGCAAATTAACACCGGTGCCAAGTATGATTCGAAGGCGTTTAAGAAATCGGTGGGGTTGAACGGTGTGGGAACCAAGGCGGTGAACGCGCTGTCGGTTTATTTTAAGGCGTATGCCGTGCGCGAAGGGCAAAAGAAAATTGCAGAGTTTGAAGCGGGCAAGCTGACCAAGGACCACAAGCTGGAAAAAACCGATGAGCCGAACGGAACTTACATTGAGTTTTTGCCGGACAATAAAATTTTTAAGAACTATCACTACATGCACGAGTATGTAGAAACGATGATTCAGAATTACAGTTATCTGAACACGGGGTTAACTTTTTACTACAACGGCAACAAGTATATATCGCAAAAAGGTTTGCATGATTTGCTGACGAAGAAGAAAGAGAATGCCGATTTGTGTTATCCGATTATTCATTTGGTGAGTGAGGATATTGAAATTGCGCTGACACATAATCACCAGTATGGCGAGGAGTATTATTCGTTTGTGAACGGACAATACACGGTGCAGGGCGGAACGCACTTGCTGGCGTTTAGAGAAGCGGTAGTGAAAACCGTTCGCGAGTTTTACAAGAAAGATTTTGATGCGGTGGATGTGCGCGAGGCGATTGTGGGCGCAGTGTCTATCCGTATTCAGGAACCGGTGTTTGAAAGCCAGACGAAAACAAAATTGGGAACGGATAAACTTCACGGTGAAGAAAAAACCATGAAGCAGTTTTTGCTGGAGTTTGTAAAGGAGAATTTAGATAACTACCTGCACAAGAATCCGCAAACGGCAGAAGCTTTGCTAAGGAGAATTTTGCAAAGTGAAAGAGAGCGGAAAGAAATTTCGGGCATAAAGAAACTGGCGAACGAGCGCGCAAAAAAAGCGAACATCCACAACAAGAAGTTGCGCGATTGCCGCGTTCACTTTAATGATGAAAAAGCAGCTAACAGTTTGTTAAGCACTTTGTTTATTACCGAGGGTGACTCGGCAAGCGGTTCTATTACCAAAAGCCGTAATCCTGATTTGCAGGCCGTGTTTAGTTTGCGCGGTAAGCCGCTTAACTGTTTTGGTTTGACCAAGAAAGTGGTGTATGAAAACGAGGAGTTCAACCTGTTGCAACACGCGCTGAACATTGAAGACAGCATTGATAATTTACGCTACAACAACATCATTGTTGCTACCGATGCCGATGTGGATGGCATGCACATCCGTTTGTTGTTGCTTACTTTTTTCCTACAGTTTTTTCCTGATGTGGTGCGTAACCGGCATATCAAGATTTTAGAAACTCCTCTGTTCCGTGTGCGCAATAAGCAAAAGACTATTTATTGTTATAACGAGCAGGAAAAACAAAATGCGATAAGAGAATTAAAGGGCAATCCGGAGATAACACGCTTTAAAGGGTTAGGAGAAATTTCACCGGAAGAGTTTGAAGGTTTTATTGGGGAAGATATGCGTGTTAGCCCGGTAATTTTTGACGAGAACACGAGGAAAGATCTACTCTCTTACTTTATGGGTAAAAACACAGAAGACCGTCAGAAATTCATTATCGATAATTTGAAAATTGAGAAAGATGAGGTGGAGGGAATCGCAGCGCAAGTTGTAGAAGAAGTTGAGGCGTAAATACAAATGAATTGAGCCACATAGAAACATAGAAATACAGGTTGCAAGCAACTATGATATCTATGTACCTATGTGGTAAAAATATTTTTTGAAGCAATGAAAGAGAAAGAAGAAAACGAAGAAAAAAAAGTAGAAGGAGCCTTGCACGTTGACGGCATGTTCCAGAACTGGTTTTTAGATTATGCGAGCTACGTAATATTAGAGCGCGCGGTTCCTGCCATTGAGGATGGGTTGAAGCCCGTGCAACGCAGAATTTTACACGCGCTTAATGAAATGGATGACGGTCGCTTTAATAAAGTGGCGAACGTTATAGGTCAGAGTATGCAGTATCACCCGCACGGTGATGCAAGTATTGGCGATGCTTTGGTGAACATGGGGCAGAAGGAATTGCTGTTTGATACGCAAGGAAACTGGGGTGATGTGCGCACCGGTGATTCAGCAGCCGCTCCTCGATATATTGAAGTTCGTCTTTCGAAGTTTGCGAAAGAAGTTGCCTTCAACGACCAAACTACCGAATGGCAGTTGAGTTATGATGGCCGTAAGAAAGAGCCAATCAATCTGCCCATGAAATTTCCTTTGCTGCTTTCGCAAGGTGCAGATGGAATTGCTGTGGGTCTCTCTACAAAAATTCTTCCGCATAATTTTATTGAGCTGTGCGAAGCATCTGTAAAACAATTAGAAGGAAAGGGATTCAGACTGATGCCTGATTTTTTAACCGGTGGCTTTGTTGATGTAAGCGAATACAACAAAGGCGAGCGCGGAGGAAAAGTAAAAGTGCGTGCCAAGATTGAAGTGGTGGACAAGAAGACCCTTGCCATCCGCGAAATTCCTTTCGGCACTACAACCGGTAGTTTGATTGAGAGTATTTTGAAAGCCAATGAGAAAGGCAAAATAAAAATCAAGAAAGTAACGGATAACACGGCCAAGAATGTTGAAATAGAAATTGATTTAGCACCGGGCAGCGATCCTGATGTAACTATTGATGCGCTGTATGCTTTTACCGATTGTCAGAATTCAATTTCTACGAATGCTTGTGTGATTGTAGAAGATAAGCCGATGTTCTTAACGGTGAATGAAATTCTTCAACTCAGCACCGACAGAACGAAAGATTTACTGAAAAAAGAATTGGAAATTCGTTTGGGTGAATTGAATGAGAAATGGCATTTCTCTTCGCTCGAAAAAATATTTATTGAGAAAAGAATTTACCGCGATATTGAAGAAGCTACTACATGGGAAGCGGTGATTGAAAGAATTGACAAAGGCTTAAAACCTTACAAGAAGCTTTTCAAACGAGAAGTAACTACCGAAGACATTACCAAGCTGACCGAAATAAAAATCAAGCGCATTTCAAAATTCGATTCGTTTAAAGCAGATGAAGAAATTAATTCGATTGAGAAAGAATTGAAGCAGGTAGCTTATGATTTAAAACATCTGACAGAATACGCCATTGCCTATTTCCAAAACCTACTGAAGAAATACAGTAAAGGCAGAGAGCGTAGAACGGAAATAAAAGGTTTTGAAGAAATGGAAATAAAGCAGGTTGCTGCTACCAACGCTAAGCTTTATGTAAACCGCGAAGAAGGTTTCTTCGGCACGGTCTTAAAGAAAGATGAGTTTGTGTGCGAGTGCAGTGACTTAGATGATATCATTGCGTTTACACGTGCAGGAAAACTAATGGTGAGTCGCATTGGCGATAAAAAATTTATCGGCAAAGACATTCTGCATATAGCAGTTTGGAAAAAGAACGATGAGCGCACTGCTTATAACATGGCGTATTACGATGGCGGCAGCAAACGCACTTACGTAAAACGTTTCAACGTAACCGGTATTACCCGCGATAAGGAATATGATTTAACGCAGGAAGCCGCAGGTACTAAGGTTCTTTATTTCACTGCCAATCAAAATTCGGAAAGTGAAATTGTGAAAGTGCAATTGCACCCAAACTCAACTGCGCGCATTAAAGAATTTGAATTTGATTTCAGCACGATTGAAATTAAAGGAAGGGGTTCTAACGGAAATATTCTAACAAAGTATCCGGTTCGCAAAGTTGAGTTATTGGAGAAAGGAAAATCTTCTATCGGTGGTGTAAAAATTTGGTTCGATGAAAAGTTTGGGC
>JBKJJB010000389.1:0-10934 GCA_046598235.1 Chitinophagales bacterium | reverse complement strand
CTAAAAAGGAAGCGATACTGCCACCAAGTAGTATTGAAAGTATGACCTACGCAATAAACTGGTGCTTAAACTGGTATAGCAAAGGCTATGAAGAAATGAGTAATGAGTATATCTGGTGGACAGATTTAAAAATCAAGTACAACTTACTACTCGAAAATGGGAAAATACTTCCAATTACGTTTCGTAATATTATTTCGCTTGCTGTATTAAGTGATCAAGCCAGCCACTGGATGAAAAATTTTATTGAAGAATACGCTCCCCGTCTACCACAAGAACATTACGAAACTAATGTTGCCTTCGGCTATGGACTTTATTACTACAGAACCAAGAACTACACTAAGGCGGCTCAATCTTTTTTAATTGCTCAGGCAAAAGAAGAAGTAATTTTTAATGCCATTATCAGACGTTGGCAGTTTATGAGTTCATATGAAGAAAGCTCCGATGACATAGATTTACTCCTTAATCAACTTCAATCTTTTGAAAAATACTTGCAGCGCAATAAAGAAGATTTTGCTCAGGTAAAGGGAATTTTTGTTCCGTTTATCAATCACTCAAAAAAACTGCTGAGTGCAAAAAGTAAGGGAGATGTATCTTCGTTATCCTCCCAAATAGAAAGAGAGCCATTTTTCCCCGGGAAACACTGGATACTGAAAAATTTATTTCTCAAAAATTAGCCATTAAGTTCGCTAAGTATCTTATCTAATAGAACACTTAGTTGTTGCGCTTCTTGCGTTGAAAGCACATTAACAGGCAATAGCAATTGTTCCTTCTCGCTATCTATAATAGCTAACGTGTGTAATCCTTTTTGCGTAATGGTTATATGTTTAATCCTTTTATCGTCTTTAGGAATTCTGCTTTCAATAAATCCGGCACTTTCCAATCTTGTTGCCATTCTTGAAAGGTCAGTCTTTTTGTCTATGATTCTTTCGCTAATTAAACTCATTTTACATGGGTTAGGGTATTGACCCCGTAAAATACGTAGCACATTCAACCATGCTCCAGTTAAACCATGTTTCGATATAATTTTCTCACAATAACCAGCCATCAGGTTAGCTGTAACATACAGACTTATAACCGCTCTTTCCCGTTCATCAGTAAACTAATGTTTAACTAATTCTTCAATCTTATTCATGGTGGTGTATAAAAGCAACTGGTGGAGTAATGAATTCTCATTACTCCACTGGTTATTACTAACAGCGAAAATTATCCGCCTATGGTGAATTTCTTCTTGGTTACTTCATTAGTTGCTATGACCACTCCTAAATACATCCCGGGACGTAGACCAGAAAGGCTTATTGAACACGAATATCCTTCGCAATTTTGTGTCCGTACCAACTCTGCCGTGTTTGCATCATAAATTTGAATCTGTTGGAGATTGCCGCTTGATGGACCTGCGTTGGCTTGAAATACCCATCCCTCAATTGTAATATTAATGATACGAGAGATAACAGTAGTCATGCTGCTTTTTGCTTCTATAGCGGGTGTCAGCATACCTATGCCTAAAAGGCATGCGAGTAAAAACTTTTTCATACTTGTGGTTTTTATTTGATTAAATAATTAGTCTTTGCAGGGGCAAGACTATCTCTCTGTCAGTATAGAGGCAAAGACAGATTTTGTCAACTTTTACAAATTTCAGGCTGTTTTTATCATGAAAATTTCAGCCTCTAACATGCTGTAATCATTTACAGATAATGGTTTCAGCAAGTAGTTGAAAGAAGCATTTTTTTACAAAAAAGCAGTAGAGAAAAGAGGCTATTCCTTAGCTTATTGATATATAACTCAAGAAAATAGCTAGCTTTTACTGCCTCAAAAGCAGAGATTTAAAGTAATGTCACTGGCAAAAAGATAATTAGAGATTTAGTCAGCGGCAACTAATACGCTGGAACCAACTTTCAAGCCCATGAGCGATTCTGCTCTTCCTTTGTTTACAGTTACTTCTAAATAACCTTCGCTGTTAAACACACACACCATCTCGCCTTCTTCGGTTTCGGTATGAGTTTTATTGATAGTGTTTGTATGAGCTACATTTGCAAATACTGTAAAGTTGCGGCTGCCTATAAATTCATCAAATATTTCTTTGGTAATATTTACTACTGCATTACCAAAATGATCAATATACATTACCGCGCCTTTGATTGAACCTTGGGAAGTAATCGGCTGAAGTAACCTTAAATTTAAATTGTCCGAAACAAGATACCCGAAATCGCCAGGTACATATTCTTTGAGAAGCAACTCAATAACTCTTGCAATTGCATCTTCGTAAATTAGAGAATTTTTACCGAGCATCTCCTCATTAATTCTATAAACCTGATGAGGCATACTATCGAATGCAAGTGAAAGTAAGCCACTGTCGAATGTGATAAAATAGTGCCCATCTGCAAAAGCAACCAAAAGTTTTTCGTTGCTGTCATTCGCATTTACATGAATTACATGAATGGTCCCTTTAGGAAAATATCTATATGCGTTTTTTGTTATAAAAGCCGCCTCTTTAATGTCAAACAATTTTACTGAGTGAGAAATATCGATAATAGAAACATTGCCACAATAAGTAAGAATTGTGCCCTTTAAAGCGGCAACATAAAAATCACGTGTGCCGAGATCAGAAGTAATTGTAACAAGTGCCATTAGAAAATTTTCATCTCGACAAAGTTCTCCTAAATCAAATGTGGGGCAAGACGTTAAAGTGGAAAAATATGTGGATAGATATATTTTGCTATACAGTATTCGGGCATTCTAATTAAATAGATTTGATGCCATAAACACACATACATTTGACTGAAATAACACTTAACATTGAAGGGATTGATCCTATAGATTTCTTCGGAGTAAACAATTCAAGATTCAATTTTATTAAAAAGAGTTTCCCAACGTTGCGAATGGTTTCGCGGGGCAGCAGTATTAAAGCTGAAGGAAGTGAAACCGATGTAGCCGAGTTCAAAACGAAAGTTGAACGCATGGTTGACCATATTGAGCGTTATGGAAAACTAACAGAAGATAACATTGAAGGTATCATTGCAAGTAAGGGCGATGTAAAGGAGAAGAAAGAAAAAGAACCCAGTAATATTATCGTTCATGGCAATGGTGGTTTAATGGTGCGTGCCCGTACAGAGAACCAATTGCTGATGGTTAAGGAAAGTGAGAAAAACGACATTGTGTTTGCCATAGGTCCCGCAGGAACAGGAAAAACTTATACGGCAGTGGCACTTGCTGTTAGAGCATTAAAAGAAAAAAATGTAAAAAAAATTATCCTTACTCGCCCTGCTGTGGAAGCTGGCGAAAGCCTCGGCTTTCTTCCCGGAGATTTGAAAGAGAAAATTGATCCGTATTTGCGTCCGCTTTACGATGCGCTGGATGATATGATTCCTGCTGATAAACTGACTTACTTTATGGAGAACCGTATAATCGAAGTAGCTCCACTTGCCTTCATGCGCGGAAGAACATTAGACCATTCATTCATTCTTTTAGATGAAGCGCAGAATTGTACTGATATGCAATTGAAAATGTTTTTGACACGTATTGGAGCTAATTCGAAATGCGTTATCACGGGTGACCCTACACAGATTGATTTGCCACCGAAAATAAAATCGGGTTTATTTACAGCACTTCGTATTTTAAAACCTATTGAAGGAATTTCAACTATCACTCTAAACGAAACTGATGTAGTGCGCCACCGTTTGGTAAAAGAAATAATTAAAGCATACGATAAGCTGAATGAAACACGCGCAATTGATGAAAACACAAGCAATACGGGAAACTGATTTTCAATTTCCCAATCAAACCAATGTTTATCACGGCAAGGTGCGTGACGTATATACTATTGGAGATAAACTCGTAGTAGTTGCTACCGATCGTATTTCTGCGTTTGACCATATTTTACCCAAGCCAATTCCATTTAAAGGAGCCGTGCTTACTCAAATAGCTGCCCACTTTCTTGACGCTACAAAAGATATAGTTCCCAATTGGTTATTAGCTGTTCCTCATTCTAATGTTTCTATTGGAAAAAAGTGTGAACCGGTGCGTGTAGAAATGGTTATTCGAGGTTATATGGCAGGGCATGCAGCTCGCGAATACAAAGCCGGTAAAAGAATTTTGTGCGGAGTTAATCTGCCCGAAGGATTAAAAGAGAACGACAAATTTCCATGCCCGATTATTACCCCTTCTACAAAAGCAATTGAAGGACATGATGAAGATATTTCGCGCGAAGATATTTTGAAACGAAGTATTGTAAGTGAAGAAGTATATGTGCAAATGGAAAAGTATACACATGCCGTGTATGAGCGTGGTCAAAAAATGGCGAATGAAAGAGGATTGATTCTTGTAGATACTAAATATGAATTCGGAATAAATGATGGCAGGGTGATGTTGATTGATGAAATTCATACTCCTGATTCATCCCGCTATTTTTATTTGAAAGGTTACGAAGAACGTCAAAAGAGAGGCGAACCTCAAAAACAATTGAGCAAAGAGTTTGTGCGGGAGTGGTTGATGGCAAATGGTTTTCAGGGAAAGGACGGACAACAAATGCCTTTTATGCCTGATGAGTTTGTAAGTGTTATTTCTGAACGATATATTGAATTATACGAAATTGTAACGGGCAAAAAATTTGTCCGCGATGACTCATCTGATGTTTTTCAAAGTATTCAGCATAAAACGCTGAGTTACCTTTCCGCGAACTAAACAACCAAATTACTTTTTAATTTGCGTGTAGTATTATGACTATTCTTGGAATATCTGCTTTCTATCATGACTCAGCCGCTGCTATTATTCAGGATGGAAAAATAATTGCTGCCGCACAAGAAGAAAGATTCACTCGTAAGAAACATGATGCTTCTTTTCCGATTAATGCAGTTCAATTCTGTTTAAAATATTCCGGTTGTAATATTAATGACTTAGATGCGATTGCCTTTTACGATAAACCTTTATTGAAGTTCGAGCGCTTGCTCGAAACTTATTATGGCTTCGCCCCTAAAGGACTTGTTTCCTTTATTACATCTATGCCAGTTTGGATTAAGGAAAAAATGTTTTTGAAAAGAGTGATACATGAAGAACTTGAAAAGATTGACGGATATGAAAAAGGCAAAGTAAAATTTCTTTTTCCCGAACATCATCTTTCACATGCCGCCAGTGCTTTCTATTCATCTCCTTATCAGCAAGCTGCTATACTTACTATTGATGGTGTAGGCGAATGGGCTACGGCATCCATAGGTGTTGGTCGTGGAAATTCCATTGAGATTTTGAAAGAACTTCGTTTCCCGCACTCTGTTGGATTACTGTATTCTGCATTCACTTATTTTCTTGGTTTCAAAGTAAATTCAGGGGAATACAAACTGATGGGACTTGCGCCTTATGGAAATCCCGACTCGCCTAAAGTGACGGAATACATCAAGACGATAAAAGAAAAATTAGTTGATATAAATGAGGATGGTTCCATTTGGCTGAACCAGGAATATTTCAATTATGCCACTGGCTTACGTATGGTGGATGATGATAAATGGGAACAACTATTCAGTTTTAAAAAGAAGAAAGAGGAAGATGAGTTGCAGCAACATCATTGCGATTTGGGCTATGCCATTCAGCAAGTAACAGAAGAGATTGTTTTGAAGATGGCTACAGAAGCTAAGAAACTTACAAACTGCGATTACTTATGTATGGCGGGAGGTGTTGCTCTTAATTGTGTAGCAAATGGGAAACTACTTCGCTCTGGTATCTTCAAAGATATTTTCATTCAGCCCGCTGCCGGAGATGCAGGCGGTGCGCTGGGTGCTGCACAGGCAGCTTACTTCATTCATTTCAATCAGGAACGAAAAGCATGTAGTGTTCAGGATGAAATGCAAGGTGCTTATCTTGGTCCTGAATTTTCAGATATGGATATTGCATTGGATTTAAAAAAATATAAAGCCGTTTACAAAAAGAATGAGAACACCGGTGAGTTAAATTCTCTAGTTGCTGATTTAATCAATAGCGGTAACGTAGTTGGTTGGTTTCAAGGCAGAATGGAATTTGGTCCTCGCGCGCTTGGTAACCGAACTATTTTAGGTGATGCGCGCAATCCTGAAATGCAAAAAAAATTGAACCTGAAAATAAAATACCGCGAAGGATTTCGTCCATTTGCACCTTCTGTAAAAGCAGAAGATTGCAAAGATTATTTCGATTTGAATTCTGCTTCATCATATATGTTGATAGTAGCTCCCGTAAAGGAATCTCGCAGAAATAAAATGCCAACCGGCTATAATGCCATGCCATTGATGGAAAGATTGTATGTGCAACGTTCCGATTTACCTGCTATTACTCATATTGATTTTTCAGCACGCGTTCAAACTATTCACAAAGAAACGAATGAACGCTATTGGAATTTACTAGATACCTTTAAACAAAAAACAGGATTTGCAGTAATGGTAAATACAAGTTTCAATGTACGTGGTGAACCACCTGTATGTACTCCCGATGACGCCTACAAATGTTTTATGCGCACTGAAATGGACTACCTTGTTGTTGGAGATTTTCTTTTAAGTAAATTAGAACAACCCGAATGGAAAGAGAAAGATGATTGGAAAAAAGAATTTAAATTAGATTGATAAATACTAAACCCTAAAGAATATGGATTTCTTAAAAGACCTTTGGAATTTTTTGATGGAGCGCAAAAAATGGTGGTTGCTGCCAATGATTATTGTCCTCCTTCTTATTGGAATATTAGTGGTAATTGGTGGTGGCTCGGCAGTAGCACCTTTTGTTTATACACTGTTCTAATATGGCATCTGCAAAACTCAACCGCGAGAAAGAATTAGAAACCATCCTTGTGCTTTGTGTAGCATTAGTGATTTTCTATTTCTTCACCAAGCAGCAGCATCTTTATCTGCTCAAGTTGAGTATTGCATTGGGGTTGATTGGTATGTTCTCCAAATATCTCACTTCAAAAATTTCGTGGGCATGGCTAAAGGTTGGAGAGATGATGGGAGCTGTAATGAGTAAAGTAATTCTGTCAATTGTCTTCTTTGGTTTTCTTTTTCCATTGGCTATTCTATCACGCATTTTTAGCGGCAACAAAAATGCTTTGCAATTAATAAAAACCGGTAACTCATACTATTTTATCCGTAATCATAAGTATGAAGCAAAGGATTTAAAAAATGTGTGGTAGAATAATATAGAATTACGTAATAATTAAATTATGAAACAAAGCCTTCCTATCCTTCTACTTTTTTTCGTCCTTAATAGTTTTGCTCAAAATGAGAAAGCTGTAAAACTTACTTTTAATTCTGTGGTTACACTTGAAGAACCCATGAATGAGCTTCAACTCATATCTCATTATTATCCCCTTAAAAGCAACATTGAAAATAAATACTCCTTAGCGTATGTTTCAGATACTCCTACGCTAAAACAAATTGAAAATGCCGCCATTAATAAACCGTCTGATTTTTTTGTTATTCGTAAAAACAATGCTGTTATCAGCGCAATAACACTTGTCAATAAGCCGGTGCGAAATTATTATGTTGTTAATCCGCAAACAGGCGACCAAAATGAATTTGACTGTAATTTAACCGGAGACATAACTGAAAACAGAGCAAATGAAATAGTAAATGAAAAGTATGACAGTGCTGCAATAATTATAAATGATTCGCTGTACTTTAATGGCAAGGCTTTCAGCATTATTTCTACAAAAAATATCAAGCGAGAAGTTTTAGACTTAATTACTAAATATCAATTAAGTAAACCGGCTGCAATACCAAATGCTAAAGTTAAAACCACAACTAATACCACCACTACGGTAGATATTGGGAAACTTGTTCTTGCTGAAACAAAACAGGGCGGCAAACTTGACTTTTTTACTCCTATAAAAGGGAAAGAGTATGAGAACGTACAAATAGGCAACGGAGCTGTAAGTGCAAATATCGCGATTGCTTTATATAAATGGGGTAGAGCAAATTTTAATATAGGAATAAAAACAGTTCAGGAAGCATTAACCCTGTTTGCAAAGTTTAAAAATCGGGAGTTAACCGCGTATGAAAAAGAACATATTAAAACGGGATTTGAAAGCGGCTTGAAAAAGAAATAGTTCTACTTTTGGAAAGCAAAATTACGCTCTTAAATAAAAGTCTTCGCCCATCCCAAACAGATTTTCAATCTGCACTTTTTCTCCTGTAGATTTTTTCAAATAGCCATTAAAGAAGCCATAAGGTCCTTCATATTTACTTCGAAGAATAAGAAGATTAATATTTACAGAAGTATGAATAACTGGCCCAAACTCTAAGTTCACCATGTCATATTCATCGCTTACATGCCATTTGCCTTTTACTCCGTTTGGTCGTTTAACTTTTATTGGAGGAAGTGGATGTAGTTCTCCATTGAACCATAAACAGTTTTCGTTATATAGTTCTTGCTTGATTACTTGATTGTTGGTGAGGTTAAAACCAATCATACGGTTCTCTTTATCGTATCCCATTCCTGTCACCCAATCATAGACAGTTGGATAAGGATAGTAACCTTTGTGGTCATCTATAATAAGCTCTGAATTTTCTTTTTCGAATTTTAAATGCGTATCACCCATTGTCAACTCCCCTTCCATCGGCATCAGGCATTTATGCGAATACATTACTCTACCCTCCGAAAACGGATTACAAACCACCATTGGTTTGTATTTTTCTACATCGTGTAATCCGCTGAAATGAGCTTTTACTTCAGGCAAACCTCCAAAGTTTTTTATCGCTGCGCTAATTTCCAATTTACCGGTCGCAATATCATGCTGCACTTCAATAGAAAAGTTATTGCTTTTATAAGAAGCTGAAGATTTATACAGCGTATCAGGAATATCTAAACTCCACGCACCGACCTTCTTCTCATACTTTGTTTTGATGTTGTTCTTTATATCGTAAACAATAAACTGAACGAGTGAAATTTTTTTGGCGTTGTAAATAGCAATCATTATAAAATGATCTTTTCCTCGCAGTTGAAATGCCTGCCACTCGCGCAGTTGTAATGCTTTCAAACCTTTAGGCAAAGGCAATTTATACGGAGATGGGAAATCAATAAGATTGGCTTGCTGAACGGCAGTATTAAAACAACCGAGATTGTATTTGCCATTCTCTACCAACTTTTCAGGCGCGGCAGTAATGGAACGCGAATAAGATGCCATGCAATTAATTATTTGAAAATGCCGGAGATTGCAACTCTTTCACCAAACGTTCATACTCCGACTGCTTCACTTCTTCATCACGCATCTTACGAAGAGCAGGAGGAGTTTCGTAATTCAACTCTGAAATGGGTCCCAGCTTTTCAAACTTCAAAGCAGAATCACTAAGGAAATTTATTTTCTTTTTTACAGCATCCGTCAATACAAAACCAACAGTAACAGAGTTGGCATTATTGTTCAACTCCGGCATAGGACGAAGAATCGAAATAGTTAGATAATCTTCTTTATCTGCATTGGTGCTTATCACGGCATCTGCAAAAGTTATCTTCTCATCACCTTCTTCACGCTTCTTCTCTAAAAACTTCACCATTGTTTTAGTAATCCATCTTCTATAATTCTGCTCGTTTATAATGTATTCCAAATCCACTTGGTTACGCGAAAGGTGAAGTTCTTTCGAAATTTCTTTCAAATGTTTTGCAGGTTCTTTACTGGAGTAACGGATAAAGTAAAGCTCATTAAATCCGAAATACTTCGGCAATAAATTAGCAATTCGCTGAAACAACATTTCAGGTGAAGCATTGTATTTCTCCAGCAAGCCGGTAAGTATTTCGGGCTTCCACTCTGTTTGCGAAAAGAAATTTTCGAGGTCTTTTATCAGCGGCTCTTTGTTGATGTGCAATGCTTGCGCAAAATAAGCTGCGCGATAATTATTCATTACATGGTCGAATGATTCTACTTTAAGCCACGAAGTTGTAATGGGTCGTTTAGTAATTTTCATTGCTGCAAAACCAAGTTCCTTGCCGAACAAAAATATTTTCTGTTGCTCGGTTAAGCGATTGTTGTATAAAAGAGTTGGCTGTTCACCTTTTACAAATGCTGAGCGAAATCCGCGAAGCTTAGGATAATCAGAGAAATCTGTTTCCTCTAAACGATAATTGAATTTCTCTTTAAGCAATTGTCCATATTGAATCGAAGTAAGTGTTTCAGGATGCTCAATAGCCGCTTCTGTTTTAAAAGTATCAACCGCCAGTTCAATATCTTCAAAATAGTTGTCGTTCATTTCCTGATAAGAACGAAGGCAACTGAAATAAAAATGCTCTTCCTGCAAATTATAGTTGCGCGCAATTTCAAATACAGAATTGATTAAAGCCGAAAGCGAAGTGGGGGCATTTGCCATCATGCTCATCAGTAATCCCTTATCAACTCCAAACGTATCGAACAAAAAGTCATTGATGATTTTCAGATTCAACACCTGCACTACAGGAGTTAGGTTCTTATTTATCTTGAGTGAAACCAACGAATCATAAGTGGTTTCAAGTGCTTTGGCAAGTTCTGTAATCTTATCGGGCTTGGGATATTTCTTCCCGTTCTCAATTTCATTCATGTAAGAAACCGAAACCCCCGACATATCGGAAAGCTGTTGCAACGAGAGTTTCTTATCAGTTCTTAGTTTTTTAAGTTTCAGTCCGAATATGATTCGGATATTTTCTTCGGTAGTAGTTTCCATGTAAATTTGTAATAGTGGGCAAAGATATAAAAGCGAAAATATATTTTTAGCGAAATTTCGCTTGCTATTTTGAAACATAGTTCCTATTCTTGCCGAAATTTTCGCGATGGGTGCAACACCAAACATTCAGGGTTTAGAAATTACCGCTCCAATTACAGAGCAATTTGCCGAAATACTTACTCCCGAGGCTCTTGCCTTTGTTGTTAAACTTCAGCGTACTTTTAATAAAAGAAGACTGGAAATCCTTAATGCCCGTGTAGAAAGACAGCAAAGGATAGACAAAGGGGAACTTCCCGACTTTCT
>JBKJJB010000010.1:0-7296 GCA_046598235.1 Chitinophagales bacterium | reverse complement strand
GAAGTTGTCAACGGCTACGATATTGGCTTTAGTATCGAAGGAGTTGAGAAGAGAGAAAGAAGAGATTGCGGAAAGAAGAGCACAAGAGCCAAGAACCAAGAGCCAAGAAAAAAATCTTGGTCGGTGTAAAATCTTAAATCTTTGTTCTTGATTCTTGGTTCTCATTTTTTGTAATACTTCAATTCCATTTTTTGTCCGTCAAACACAGCATAACTGTTATAATCGAGCCAATCTCCAGTATTGATGTAACGGATTTTTTCATTTAATTGTATATCGAGTGGCAAGTGCCGATGACCAAAAACAAAAAAATCAAAATGCTCCTTCTTTAAAGTTTCTTTCGAAAATTGGACCAGCCATTCTTTTTCTTCGTCCCTGTATTCTTCTGCTGGTTTTCGTTTCCCTGTATTACCGAATCTGCTTTCATAAGAAAAGTAATTAGCAATACGCGCGCCAATATCAGGATGTAACCAACGAAATAAAAACTGACAAACAGGATTAGAAAAAACTTTCTTAATGAATTTATATCCGTGATCACCGGGACCTAAACCATCGCCATGACCTATGAAAAATTTCTTTCCGTTGAATTCGCGTTGAATTGGTTGCTTGTAAACTTTTGCACCCAACTCTTTTTCGAGATATCCGAACATCCACAAGTCGTGGTTGCCTGTGAAAATATGAACAGGAATTCCGGCATCGCACAACTCAGCAATCTTACCCTGTATCCTTACAAAACCTTTCGGGATAACGGTTGTGTACTCGTGCCAGAAGTCGAAGATGTCACCAATGATGAAAATTTCTTTTGCATCCACTTTAATTTCATCGAGCCATTGAACAAAAAGTTTTTCTCTTTGTAAACTGGAAGCATAATCGGGAGTGCCGAGATGAAGGTCAGATGCGAAATAGATTTTTCCCGAGGATGACATCGGGCTAAAAATAGAATTATTGCGGGAGTTTACGGTCGAAGAGAAGGAGGAATGATTTCATCTAAAAGGAAAACATAAACATCTTCTGTTCCTTCTGAATTTAAAATCAAACGCTGCTTGTCATAAAAGTGACCATTGTTACATGAACCAAGTTTGATAATAGATGGCAACTCTCCTTTATTCAAGGCAGCAAATTTTTCTAATCCTTCTGCTTCGCTACCGGCAAGGTGTGCAAGGTCAGTGATAATGACGTGCGTTTTCGGGAAGCAGTGCAATCTTCTGCGCGATGCTTGTTTAGGATTAAGAATGATAGTGCCATCATCAGCTATCAATGTTTCGCATAGCGAAATAGCTGCATCCGAATTTTCAATTGTAAAACCAATGGCTCCCTTCTGAAAATTATTTTCAATAAAGGCATCTTTGATTTCATTCTCCCAACAAAAAACATGCGACCACTTTTGTTCCAGTTTAAGCATTCTTAAATTATCAATCGCAGCTTTCAGATTTTCGCAGAATACAAATTTGCCACCGGCTGCAATAAATTTTGTGGCAAAGCGAATGTCCAGGTCTTTTTCTTCGGATAAAGTATAAGTGGGTGCAGTAACTTCAACTGTGCGAACCGGAATTTGTCTTTCGGTTACACTTTCGTTGCTAACCATTGATCTATAATTAAAACCCATTGGAGAAACCAATTCCTCATTTATTTTTTTCTTTTCAGTAATCTCTGTTAAGCCAGAAGAATAGTTGCCGGATTTTTCGGGGTAAGAAAAAGCATTCTTCATTTTCGCAAAAAATCTGTTCCCTGTTTCTTCGTTCAGCATAAATCAAGATTTGGTTTCGATAATTTTTTTATCGAAATCAAAAGTAATCCGTCATTAAGCGATAAGAAGTTTTATGCCTGCGTATTCTCAACAGGAGGATTTCCAGCGTCTGTGTTTTTAGACATGCTTGAAACTCCATTTACATTTGTTGCCGGCTCAGCCGTTTCCGGTTTATCGAAAGGTCGTTTACCGATAAGTGTTTCCAAATCATCTTTGAAAAGAACTTCTTTTTCCAGTAATAAAGCAGCTAATGCATCCAACTCTTTACGTTTTTCACGAAGAAGATTTTGTGCGCGCTCGTATTGTAGTTCTATAATTTTTCTTGCTTCCACATCAATCATCTTTGATGTTTCTTCGCTGAAGGGTTTGCTGAAAGCATTTTGATTCTGCATATCGTAGAAAGAAACATTTCCTACTTTTTCATTCATGCCAAAAATGGAAACCATCGCGTAAGCTACTTTGGTAACATGATCTAAATCGTTCTGCGCTCCTGTAGATATTTCATCAAACACAATTCTTTCAGCCGCACGACCGCCAAGTGTCATACACATACGATCAAGCATTTCATTTTCGCGTTCAATGTATTTTTCCTTTGGAAGATATTGCGCATAGCCAAGTGCTGCCACTCCGCGCGGTATGATAGAAACTTTTAATAACGGATGCGCGTTTTCTAAAAACCAACCGCATACCGCATGACCTGCCTCATGGTAGGCGATAATTTTTTTCTCTTCAGGAGAAATGATTTTGTTTTTCTTTTCAAGACCTCCAATCGCCCTATCAATCGCATCATTAAAATCCTGCATATCAATTTCTGCTTTGTCCTGTCGTGCGGCAATCAACGCAGCTTCGTTACAAATATTTGCAATGTCAGCACCCACAAAACCAGGCGTAAGAGAAGCGAGTTTTGTAACGTTTACTACAGAACCAATCTTAATTGATTTCAAATGCACTTTAAAAATTTGTTCGCGACCTTTCAAATCAGGCTTGTCAATAGAAATTTGTCTATCGAATCTTCCGGGACGGAGAAGAGCAGAGTCCAAAACATCAGGACGGTTTGTAGCAGCTACAATGATTACTCCTTTCTCCGAACTGAAGCCATCCATTTCTACCAACAACTGATTCAGTGTATTTTCTCTTTCATCATTTCCCTGCACCATATTTTTTCCGCGCGAGCGACCAACGGCATCTATCTCATCAATGAAAATAATACAAGGGGCTTTTTCTCTCGCCTGACGGAATAAATCGCGCACACGTGATGCACCAACTCCCACAAACATTTCTACGAAATCAGAACCACTGATACTGAAGAAAGGAACCTGCGCTTCGCCAGCCATTGCTTTTGCAATCAAAGTTTTCCCCGTTCCCGGAGGACCAATCAATAAAGCACCTTTCGGAATTTTACCACCGAGCACGGTATACTTTTTCGGATTCTTTAAGAAATTTACAATCTCTTGTACTTCTACTTTTGCTTCATCCAATCCAGCTACATCATCAAACGTGATGTTAATTTTTTCGTCTTTATCAAAAAGAATTGCCTTCGATTTTCCTACGTTGAAAATATTTCCGCCCGGTCCGCCAATGCCACCACCACCGGCTCTCCGCAGCATGAATATCCAGAAACCAATCAATAAAATAAATGGAAGTAACCACGGTAAAATGTCACGCATCCAATCCTGACGCGCTTCAAATTTCAGGTTTACCTGTTCGAGTTGAGGCTTGTCTTTATAAAACTGGTCTATCTGATCTTGAAATTTATCGGCTGATGCAACCGTAAAAGTATAGTGAGGTCCTTTATTAGGGCTGCCAAAGCGGTTACGGGCTATTTTATTAAATTCTGCTTTGGCGAGAGAAGAATCTTTGATGTAAATTTCAGCCACCTTCTGATTTACAATATTGATTTTATCTACATCGCCATCCGTCAGCCAATGGCGCAACTCGGTCATGTTACTTTCCTTGGCGTTGTTCTCAAAAAAGGAAAGGTTAAATGAGATAATTATGAAAGCAAAAATGATTGCATACACCCAGAAGTAATTAAACTTTGGTCCGTCTTCAAGCAGTTTTTTAGACTTCTTTTTTTCTTTTGGTTCTTTCTCGGTTTTTTTTTCTTCGGTTTCCATTCTTGTTTTTTTCAATGTCCCTTCTCAGACGTTCCTGTTTTTTGTTTATTGTAATTGTCAATTTTAAAATTCGGACGATAATCCGAATTTAAATAGAATTAATGCTTGGTCAACTTGGCATCGTTCCACAATTCTTCTAAAGCGTAGAAGTCTCTTTTATCACGATGAAAAATATGCACCACCACATCTACAAAGTCAATAATAATCCATTCTGCATTCTTGCCACCTTCTGAATGATAAGGTATAAGACCCAACTTGCCGGTTTCTTCTATAACGTTATTGCAAATTGCTCTTACATGAGTGCTTGAGTCACCATGAGTAATAATGAAATAATCAGAAGGAGGATCTTTTATCTTTTTAAGGTCAATGCTTACTACATTGTTTCCTTTCTTATCCAAAATTGCATCAACCACCGCCTGCTTCAGGCTTTCTGTTCCGGATTTCTTTTTCGCCAAAGAGTCAATATTTGTTTATAAAAACTATTTTCATTGTCAACCAAAAGTAATTAGTTTTCGAGAAAGGAAAAGTTATGTCTGTGGCTTCACTATTCATTGGCAATAATAGCATAGAATTGGATTTGGTGGATTCCACTAATAATTATGCAAAAGAGTTGTTACAAAAGCAGAAACCTGCCGAAGGAACTATGATATACGCTCATGAGCAAACTTCTGGCAGAGGGCAAATGGGAAATTCGTGGAAGGCAGAAAAAAACAAGAATCTTACTCTCAGTATAATCTTATATCCAAGTTTTTTGGAAGCAGACAAGCAGTTTTTTCTGAATATGGCAGTATCGCTTGGTGTTAAGGATTTTTGTGAATCTGTTTTGGGAGAAGAGATAAAAATTAAGTGGCCTAATGATATTTATTATCAGAACAGCAAACTCGGAGGAATTTTGATTGAAAATACGATTAGCGGAAGCAGGGTTACTTCTTCTGTGATTGGGATAGGATTGAATATTAATCAGACAGATTTTGGTATAGAGGCTCCTAATGCAACCTCCTTTTATCTTATAGCAAATAAAGAGCACCAGTTAAAGAGTCTGATGGAAATACTGGCTTCGTTTATTGAGAAGTATTATTTACAGTTGCGTCAGTTGCATTTCAATTTTTTGGACAAAGCTTATATGGAATCACTGTTTCGTTATCAGCAAACTTTCGAATTTAAAAAGGGACAACAGATTTTCAGAGGCGAAATAAACGGAGTTAGCAAAGAAGGAAAATTGATTATCCACTCTAAAGGAAAGGAACAAAAATTTGCTTTCAAGGAAATAGAGTATGTGATATGATTACTGCTTCAGTTTAATTTTCAACTTCACTGGCTGGTGGTCGCTGAAATCAAAACCCATATCAACTCCTTTTACTTCTGTAACTTCAATATTCGGTGAAGTAAAATAGTAATCAATAACAGTAGTAAATGTTTTTGCAGGGTCGAACACCGTTTTGTTTTTTCGGTTAGTGGCAGTGGTTGAATCATAAACGTAATTCCATCCCGGAACATAGTTAGCGTCATTGTTCATCAGGTATAGTTTATCATCTTCCGGTTCTTTCTCCCAAGTATGAACATTAAATGAAGGAGGTGCAATGTTCCAATCTCCACCAAGTACTATATAATTTCCTTTGGCGTATTCTTCTTCCAAGATTTTTTTTGTCAAAGCCATTTGCTGTTTCTTCACGCTGCCGTCATCATAGGCTTCGAAGTGAGTATTGATGACAATTAAATCTTTTCCGTTTGCGAGATTATATCGCTGCATGAGCAAACACCTTTCGAGATAAAAAATCTTTCTTGGAAAATCGGTAATGCCCGGCAATGCAATTCGCTTGGATTCGGAAGGAGTAAATTTTGAAAGTGTTTGTAATCCACCGTAAACTTTCCCAATCGGGTCGGTGAATGGAAACGGCAAGTATTTTACATCGTAGTTTGGTGTGAAAGCATAATTATGTTCAGGCAATGCATTCGCAAATTCTTCGGTTTGGTCAATCATCCAGCTGCGCTTGCTTTCTCGGTCAGATTCCTGCAACATGATAAAATCTACATCGCGATTCTGTTTCAAAAATTTTACCATTCCAGCGTTATTCTTCAATACATGCTCTTTGGCTGAAGTCACCATCTTGCCATCATCATAAAAAAAATCAACTTCTTTTCCCAAGCCACCGTAGCCTACATTCCAAATGAGAAATGAGAAAGTAGAATCGGATAAGAATTTTGGATTTAGAATTTTGCCCGCCTGAATGACGGAGTCGGGCAGGGATTTAGAATTTACAATCGCAACCTCTTCGATAGGCAAAGGTTGAAACTTCGTACCAATACCAAACAAAATCATTCCACCTACATATAGAATTGCGCTGATAAGAAGAATGCCTGTAAATAATAACGCTTGTTTCATTTTTAAAAATTGGAAGGATTAATAGTTGAAACGAATTTACATTTTGAAATGAAGAAATAAGAAAAATTCATAGCTTCGAATTTACCAATCACTAATTTACCAACCAACTAATTACTATTTATCATGAATCACTTTGAATGGACCTGGCAGCAAGAAGGAGAAATAATATATGCTCAAGGATGGAGCCCTCCGCAAACCAAAGGGGTTGTATGTATTGTTCACGGATTTAATGAACACAGCACTCGCTATAAACGTGCAGCTGAAGAGTTGTGTGCCGCAGGATATGCGGTGCTTACTTATGATGAATTTGGACATGGTAAAACTTCGGGCAAACGCGGACATGCTGCATCATACGATTCATTTCTTGATTCGGTGAAGACAATTTTAGATGAAGCAGAAACTCGATTTCCCGGAGTGAAAAAATTTTTGTGGGGGCATAGTATGGGCGGAGGAATAGTTGCTAATTATGTGTTGAGGAGACAGCCGAGTATTGCGGGAGTGATTGCAACCGGTCCCCTTTTTAAATTAGGTTTTGAGCCACCTGTGTTTAAGGTTTTTCTTGCAAAAATTATGGTCAACATTTATCCTGCCTTTACAGAAAAGGCAGAGTTAAATTCAGATGCTATATCGCGCGACAAAGATGAAGTGCGTAAATACAATGCTGACCCTTTTAATCACGGAAAAATTACTGCGGGTACTTTTCTCGGATTTTTTCAGGCAGGCAAATGGGCATTGGCTCATGCTTCCGAATTGAAAATTCCTATTTTGCTTATGCATGGCACTGCCGATAAACTTACTTCTTCCGAAGGCAGTAAAGAATTTGCTGCTTCAGCTCCTAAGGCTTTGGTAACTCTTAAACTATGGGAAGGTTTCTATCATGAACTTCACAATGAGCCGGAGGGAGATAGAAATGAAGTGTTCGCATATATTACGAATTGGCTCAATGGTCATTGATTTGTTGTAATGCTGAAGAAGTTCTTCCTCTTTTTGTTCCTGCTTGTATTATTGGGAGGAGGTTTATATGTTTTTCGCCAGCCCATTCTTCGCTCATG
>JBKJJB010000406.1:0-2711 GCA_046598235.1 Chitinophagales bacterium | reverse complement strand
TTATTGCTTTATACAATATAGATAATACGATACGTTATAGCTGGCAGGAAATTTTGAAAGCGTAAACCATGAAGAAAAAAAGCATACTTGTCCTTCTTATTTTAAGTTATTCCTCCTTATTGTTTTCGCAGGCAGTGCGAAAATACAGTAATGAGTTTTTGCAAATAGGTGTAGGTGCGCGCGGCTTGGCTATGAGCAATGCGCAGGTTGCCACTACTTACGATGTTTATTCTAACTACTACAATCCCTCAGGTTTAGTAAACATTCCTCACACTTTTCAGGCAGGCATTATGCACTCCGAGTATTTTGCGGGAATTGCCAAATACGATTATGTTTCACTGGCTGTTCCGGTAGATAAAGGGAAACGCGTAATTGGCTTTTCTTTTATGCGATTTGGAATAGATGACATTCCTAACACGCTGTTTTTAGTTCAGCCCGATGGTAGTGTAGACTACACCAAAATCACATCTTTCAGTGCGGCTGATTATGCTTTTCAGTTTCATTATGCGCAAATGCTTCCTGTTAAGGGGTTGAGCATTGGCGGCACTGCAAAAATCATTTACCGTCAAATCGGAAAGTTTGCAAAAGCATACGGGTTTGGAATTGATTTAGGATTGCAATACCGCTACAAAGACTGGCGGTTTGGTTTAATGGCTCGCGATGTTACCAGCACTTTCGCCTCTTGGAGTATCGCCTTTACCGATGCTGAAAAACAAGTTTTAGTGTCAACAGGAAACGAACTTCCTAAAAACAGTACAGAAATTACTACGCCTATGTTTATTCTGGGGGCTGCTTACGAAGGCAACATCAAAGACAAATTTTTTATAACCCCCGAAATAAATTTTGCCTTTACTACCGATGGAAAGAGAAATGTTCTTATCGCTGCAAAGCCGATAAGTATTGATATGAATGCCGGATTGGAATTAAAATATGTTCCCGCAAAAGCAATTGATGTAGCGGTGCGTGTGGGTGTAGGAAACCTTCAACGCGCCACTGATGAATTAGGAAAGAAACGATTTACTGTTTCTCCTAACATTGGAGCCGGAGTGCATGTAAAAATAATTTCAGTGGATTACGCGCTTACCAATCTTACCACAGTAAAAGACAAAGAAGGCGGTGCAGGGTTGTATTCGCATGTAATATCTCTTCGGTTAGATATTACCAAAAAACAAAAAGAGTAGCAGATGAAAAAACATCTACTCATATTTTCATTTATAATTTCTTTTCTCACCACTCAGGCGCAGCCATACGGAAACGAGTGGATTAATCCTTCGCTGACTTATTATAAAATCAAAGTTACACAGGATGGAATATATCGCATTCCGGCTTCCGCTATTTCCCTGTATATCTCCGGGTTAAATACAATCAATACAAACCTTTTTGCTATGTATCATAATGGGCAACCGGTTCCCATTTATGTTTCCAATACTACCTTTTCCTCCGGCAGCGACTACATTGAATTTTACGGAGAAAGAAATAGAGGATACATTGATAGTTTGCTTTACGATTCTGCTTCTTACCAGATAAATCCCGAGTACAGTTTATTTACCGATACCTCTATTTATTTTCTTACTGTAAACACGCAGCCAAACAATCCAAGATTAGTTTTTGAAAACTATAATACTCTTCAGCCATACGATCGCTTAGATTATTTCATGCATAAATCGCAGATAAGTTTTTCTAACCAATATTTTGAAGGGGAGTATTATTTCTCTGGCTCAACTGAACTTTACAAACCAACTTATAACCGTGGAGAAGGCTATACCTTCTCTGCATTTAATAGTTCCCCACAATCTCATACTGTTGCTACTCCGTTTCTTTACCCAAGCAGTGTTAATGCCTTGTTTACCACTTACTTTGCAAACAATTCAAACGAACCGCACAATGTATCGGTTAAGATAAATAACAGCCAGGTTTATCAAAGTACGAATAACGGCTTTCGCCTACACAGACCTACCGTAAGTATTCCTACATCGCAATTAGCTAATGGAAACAACACCGTTTCCTATCAGGATGTAGGCAACGGTATAAGCCAGCGTAAAAATTTTGTTGGTTATATAAAGATAGATTACCCACGTCAATTCAATTTTGGAGGGGCATACAAATTCTATTTTAAACTTGCCGCTGATGCAGATAGCAACAAATATTTTGAAATAAACAATTTCAATTCTAACGGCACTCAGCCACTGCTCTATGACCTTACTAATAGAAGAATCTATCGCGCTCTCAGCAGCACCGCGCCATTCCAGTTTAAAATTCCCCCTTCGGCTACTGAAAGAGAAATGTACCTGCGTGCCGATGATGCTTCTACTTACACAGCTATAACAAGTTCACAAATTAGTTCGGTTAGTTTCGGTAACTTCCAGCAAAGCGAGTATTATATTATTACCAATAACAAATTGTTGGATAACGGAAGCGGAGACCATCCCATAGAGGATTATATAACCTACCGTGATATTAAATACAACAGCCCGCAGATTGCAGATATTGAACAACTCTATGACCAGTTTGGCTATGGAATACGAAAATCGCCTCTCGCTATTAGGAACTTTATCAGTTACGCGAAAGATAATCTATTAACAAAATATGTTTTCATTATAGGTAAGGGAAGAGAGAGTTTTAAGATGAGAGATAACCAAGGAGCATATAACCAATGTCTTGTTCCTACTTTTGGTTACCCCGGCTCCGATAATTTATTGGCTGCAAAAAGA